>DAOQRQ010000258.1:0-4787 GCA_035355815.1 Ferruginibacter sp.
TATTGAACATGCATGAAAATGCTCAATACTAAATACACAATGATCAATATTCAATAAACGCTTCTTTTAATAATCATCATCATATCCTGTATCTGGCGTCCTGTATCTCGTACCTATAATCATCCTGCATCATCCTATCTTTGTCCTTAAAATTATTTCACATGGAATTAGGCATCGGCATGTTCGGCGATCTGAACATCAGTAAGGAGGGTAAAGTGCAGCCGGCCGGGCAGCGGCTCCAGGAGCTGATCGAAGAAATAAAACTGATGGATGAACTGGGGCTGGATTTTTATGGCATCGGTGAACATCACCGGCCCGACTATGCCGTAAGCACCCCGGAAATTATTTTAGCAGCGGCGGCAACAGTAACAAAAAAGATAAAATTAGGAAGTGCTGTTTCGGTATTGAGTTCATCAGACCCGGTAAGGTTATACCAGAGTTTTGCCAGCATTGATCTTATCTCCAACGGCAGGGCTGAGTTAATGGCAGGCAGGGGCAGTTTCACCGAATCATTTCCCTTGTATGGTTTCAGCCTGAATGATTATGATGAATTGTTTGAAGAAAAATTAGACCTGCTCGTTAAGATAAACCGGGAGCCAAAAATTACCTGGAAAGGGAAGTTCAGGCCGGCATTGAATAACCAGGAAGTACTGCCCCGTGCGGTAAATGATCATTTGAACATGTGGATCGCAGTAGGAGGTACGCCCGAGTCGGTTGTACGGGCAGGTAAACATGGATTGCCGGTTATATTCGCCATCATTGGTGGCAGCCCGGCACAGTTTATTCCCTTGTTTGATTATTATAAAGAAGTGTACCAGCATTACAAACACGATATGAGCAAATTCCAGGTAGGGGTACATATGCATAGTTTTTTTGGTAATGACGGTAAGCAAATAGCCGACGAATATTACCCGCTTTATTCTGCACAGATGAACCGGGTAGGGCGTTCACGGGGATGGCCTCCTTACCAGCGACAGCAGTACGATGCAGGCAGAAGCAGCAAGGGACATCTGATCATCGGAGATGCCAATGAAGCCATTGATAAGATATTACAGATGCAGGAAATGTTCGGGCTCACCCGTTTTTCTGCACACATGGATGTAGGGGGTCCTTCGCATCAGTCGTTGATGAAGTCGATAGAGATCTATGGAAATAAGATCGCTCCCAAGGTGAGGGAAGCATTAAAGAAATAATAATGAGCAGGGAACAGGGGATTTTGAACAAGAAACAGAGGCCAGGTTCAAAATTCATCATTCCTTGTTTCTTGTTCGATATTCCTGTCCGGCCTGGCAACGTTTAACCTGTTTAATACGATATATTGAAACAGGTCCCGTTCAAAACAAGCTGTCATGCGAACAATCTTTTTTTGTATTCTTCTTTTATCTGTGATCCCTTTATCCTGCACCAAACAATCAGGGCCTGATTACCAGCTACCACCGCCACCCTTTTTGAATCTGCCTGTTGTTAGTACCGCTTCCATTTCAGGTGTTACCAATAACAGCGCATTATGCGGCGGAGATGTTACCAACGATGGTGGTACACCGGTTACTGCTAAAGGGATTTGCTGGAGTACAGGCCACAATCCTACCATTACCCTGGCAAGCAAAACAGTTGATGGAACAGGTACAGGTGCATTTAACAGTACCCTTACCGGGCTAATCACCGGAACAACTTATTATGTTCGTGCATATGCAAGTAATACCCTGGGTACTGCCTATGGAAATGAAGTTGGATTTGTGGCCACTACGCAACCCACGCTTGCTATACTCACAACACTTGCTGCAGTTGGTATCACCACCAGTTCGGCTTCCTGTGGCGGAGAAATTACAAGTGAAGGAAACGTTCCCGTTACTGCCAGGGGAATATGCTGGAGTACAGCTTCTGAGCCAACCACTGCAGATCATAATATACCTGTTGGTAACGGCCCCGGAATTTTTACCGCAAGTATAACCGGGTTGGCTGCATCAACAACGTATCATGTTAGAGCCTATGCTATCAATAGTGTGGGCACCGCCTATGGCAACGATATTGCTTTTACTACCTATAATAATATACCTCCGCCTCCGGCCACGGTAACCATTTGCGGCCAGGTATGGATGACAAAGAACCTGGATGTAACCACTTACCGCAATGGAGATCCCATCCCCCAGGTTACCGACCCGCTGCAATGGAGTAACCTTACTTCGGGGGCCTGGGCCTATGTTAATGGAGACCCGGCTACCAATGGAACCTATGGTAAGATATATAATTGGTATGCAGTAAATGATCCGAGAGGACTTGCACCAGCAGGTTGGCACGTACCTTCCAAAACAGAATTTACAACACTGGCCAATTGCCTGGGGGGTGAATATATTGCCGGCGGCCCTTTAAAAACAGCGGGAACAACAGATTGGATGGCGCCTAATACAGGAGCTACCAATTCCTCCGGCTTCTCGGCTCTTCCCGCTGGCAAACGGTCAAACCAGGGAATATACAGTGGCTTTGGAACCAGTGGAGCGTCCTGGACCTCTACCCAGCAATCTGCCGGGTTCGCCTGGGTTTTCTCTCTTTCTTATTCATCCGTACGAGCCAGTTTTACAAGCCCCGAAATAGTGGAAGGTCTGCCTGTCCGGTGCATTAAGGATTAATGTGATAGTTTAAAGATTTAAAACGTTTACGTTTAAGTCGGTTGACAGATTAGAAATCTGTCAGCATCCTGCATCCTGTATCCTGCATCCTGTATCCATCATCCGGCATCTCGTATCCAGAATCCCTCTCTCATTTCCCAAAAATCATTATATTGGCATAACTAAAATTGCTTCTTATGATAAAATTCAATGAAATTAAAGTCGGTGATTACTTAATAGCCGATAACGATGGTGATAAAAAACAGGGAGAGGTTACTAACCTGAACCACGATGAAAAACAGGTTTGTGTAAATACCGGGGCCCAGGACTTCTGGTACGAAACCGAGCAACTGAGCGCCATTCCGTTGGATGATGACCAGTTGATGAAACTTAAATTTCACAAGCAGGAAAATCCTGACGGTACCGTTAAATACATGAAGGGGGCTTTTCGAATGATGCTGCCGGGAAAGAATGATTTTTCAAAGTTCGAATTATGGTACCGGGATGAACATCGTCATATTCTGCATGCTATAAATGTTCACCAGCTGCAGAATCATTTTTATGAGATGACAAAAGTGCACCTGAATGATGAGTCTTTCGACTGATAATAATTTTTGATTATAAATACCGGGCCGGCTGTTTCTGCCGGCCCTTATTTTTTGCTGTTCCTGGTAGTTTTTCCTTCTTATTTATGCCTTCCGGAGCTCTTGAGCGTGCAAATCCGGCCTATTTTGTGGAAAAACGGGCTATTTGTTGGTAAATAGAACCCTTTTTTGCTGATTATTAAATAAATCCACCTATCTTTGCGCTCCCAAAATTATGGCTAAACAAGCACTCATTAAACAGGACGGGACAATAGTAGAGGCACTCAGTAATGCTATGTTCAAGGTAAAACTGGAAAATGACCATGAGATTTTGGCCACTATTTCCGGTAAAATGCGCATGCACTATATCCGCATATTGCCCGGAGATAAAGTAGGGGTAGAAATGAGTCCGTATGACCTTACCAGGGGCCGGATCATTTTCAGGTATAAATAACGAATTAAGTAATTAGTATTAAGTAATAAGTAAAACAAGCAAAATGAAGGTAAGAGCTTCTATCAAAAAACGCAGCGCAGATTGCAAGATCGTAAGAAGGAAAGGAAGGCTGTATGTGATCAACAAAAAGAACCCACGCTTCAAACAAAAGCAGGGATAATTCTCAATTTTTAATTTTTAATTTTTAATTCATATTATGGCTCGTATTGCCGGTATAGATCTACCAAAAAACAAAAGAGGCGAAGTTGGCCTTACTTACATTTACGGAATCGGACGTTCTACTGCCCGTTATATTTTAGAAAAATCAGGTATTGACTTCTCTAAAAAAGTGAACCAGTGGAATGATGATGAGCAAACCGCCATCCGTAACGTTATCAGTAACGAGTTCAAAACCGAAGGAGCATTGCGCAGTGAAACCCAGATGAACATCAAGCGTTTGCTGGATATTGCCTGCTACCGTGGATTACGTCATCGTAAAGGACTGCCGGTTCGTGGTCAGCGTACCCGTACCAACAGCCGTACACGTAAAGGAAAGCGTAAGACCGTTGCCGGTAAGAAGAAAGTAGCTAAGAAGTAATTTAAAAGTCAAAATTCAAATTTGTTTGAATTTTGACTTTTGGTTTTTTTATAAGGCTTGATTTTCAGGGTCAACACCAGATCGTTTCACAAGCCGACAGGAGGGTTGATTCGCCGGGCAAAACCGGAAAACATTTTTAAAGATTACCTACAGAACAAATTATGGCAAAAGCACAGGCAGGTGGCGCAAAAGCAGCCTCAAAAAAAAGAGTAGTAAAAGTTGACAGCTACGGCGATGCACACATCACAGCAAGTTTCAACAACATCATCATCAGTTTAACCAACAAGCAGGGCCAGGTTATCAGCTGGAGCAGCGCTGGTAAAATGGGTTTCAGGGGTTCTAAAAAGAACACGCCTTATGCAGCCCAGATGGCCGCAGCGGATGCCGCCAAGGCAGCACTGGATGCCGGTTTAAAAAGGGTGGATGTATATGTAAAAGGTCCGGGTTCAGGCCGCGAAGGAGCGATCCGCTCTCTTTCTCAAAGCGGTATTGAAGTGGCCATGATCAAAGACGTAACACCATTGCCTCATAATGGTTGCCGTCCTCCTAAGAAAAGAAGAGTTTAA
>DAOQRQ010000259.1:0-4783 GCA_035355815.1 Ferruginibacter sp.
GTAGGATTAGCAGGGTTATGGCCATGCATCTGGTCCGACAGGTTCCTAAGGTCATCGGTATTATGTATCAGAACGGTAAAGCCCTGGTTCTCCAGGAAAAATGAACCGGTGGAAAAATCACCCCGGTAAACGACCCGGCTGTCCCACTGACCTTTATTCTGGATGAATTCAATTTGAGCTGTTGCCGTTTTTGTACTTAATAAAGCCGAAAGAATGAAAAAGGCAGGATGTGATATTTTACGCAGGATCTTCAACTGTTTCTTTTTTACAATGTACTAAAATAAAACCAAAATTTTACCTGTTTTGTTCGCTACATTAACAGGTTTCTGATCTACGAGATTTTGCTCCATGCTGTTTTACCTTTTTGCTGCTGAAGATGGATTTTAACAGGCACATTAACTTCTTCATTCATATCAGGATCGGTATCCAGTATGTTCTCCGCTGCGGCCCTGGCTGCTTCCAGCATCAGTTTATCATGGACTATATTGGCCAGCTTAAAGTTTAAGAGTCCGCTCTGCCGGGTACCTTCAATATCGCCGGGGCCACGTATCTCCAGGTCTTTTTCTGCTATTTTAAATCCGTCGTTGGTGGCCGTCATGATCTTTAATCGTTCCCTGGCATCGTTTGATATTTTTGGCCCCGTTAATAATATGCAAAAACTTTTTTCAGCTCCCCTTCCTACCCTTCCCCGCAACTGGTGTAATTGTGACAGCCCGAATTTTTCGGCGCTCTCTATCACCATTACACTGGCATTGGGCACGTTCACCCCCACTTCAATCACCGTGGTACTTACCATGATCTGCGTATCGCCTTTTACAAAGCGCTGCATATTGGTTTCCTTTTGCGCTGCGTCCTGTTTTCCATGTACCATGCTTATCCAGTATTTAGGTTCAGGAAAAAAGGATTTTACTTCTTCATACCCTTTCTGCAGATTTTCATAATCCACTTTACTGCTTTCTTCTATCAGCGGGTAAACAATATATGCCTGCCTTCCTTTACCGATCTCTTCCTTTACAAAATCCATTACCTGGGGCCGGGTGCTTTCCGAACGCTGCAGGGTCAGCACCGGTTGCCTTCCGGGCGGCAGCTCATCGATCACGCTGTAATCAAGATCGCCGTAGGCCGTAAGGGCAAGCGTGCGGGGAATGGGTGTTGCCGTCATTACCAGCACATGCGGGGGTATGGTATTCTTCTTCCATAACTGCGCCCTTTGCGCCACGCCAAATTTGTGTTGTTCATCTATCACGGCAAAACCCAGGTTCTTAAACAGCACATTGTCTTCGATCACAGCATGGGTGCCTATTAAAATATGCAAAGAGCCATCCTCGCAAAGCTTCAGCACTTCTTTTCTTTCTTTTGCTTTGGATGAACCGGTGAGCATTTTTACACAAACCGGCATATCTTTTAAAACGGAAGTGATGCTGTTGAAATGTTGCTGAGCCAGTATTTCGGTGGGCGCCATCAACACTGCCTGGAAACCATTGTCTGCTGCAATAAGCATCAACATCAATGCCACGATGGTCTTTCCGCTGCCTACGTCTCCCTGTAAGAGGCGGTTCATTTGTTTGCCGCTGCCTGCATCTTTACGTATCTCCTTAAGTACTCTTTTTTGCGCTGCAGTAAGTTCAAAAGGGAGGTAATTATTATAAAATGTATTGAACAGGTCTCCTACCTGGTCAAACAGCAAACCCTTGCTATGCCTGTGCCGGGAAGATCTTATGAGCCCCATCCGCAACTGGGCAAAAAACAATTCTTCAAATTTCAACCGCCGCACGGCATGCTGGTAATGCCTATCCGTTGCCGGAAAATGTATTTGCCTGCATGCACTAAAATGACTGATGAATTTGTATTGCTTAACGAGGGGTTCGGGCAAATTTTCGGGAAGGTCTTTTTCTGTTACCAATTGAAGCAGGGCCGCTGTAAGTTTGCCAAGCACCCGCCCATTCAGTCCCTTTACTTTTAGTTTTTCAGTAGTTGGATAAACAGGTTCCAGGAAATTTTTTCCATCGGCCTTTTGCGGGGTAAATGTTTCTATTTCGGGATGGGCGATCTGCGGCTTACCCATAAAGAAACCCAGGCGTCCAAAAACCAGGTACTGTTGCCCTTTAAATATGGCTTTCTGTACCCAGTTTATTCCCTGGAACCATACCAGCTCTATTTCACCGGTTTCATCTTCCAGGGTAACCACCAAACGCCGGGTCCGCTTTTCACCCAGTATATTTATTTCAGTGATCTTACCAGCCACCTGTGCATATTCATTGGCAGCAGAAAGGCCGGCGATCTTATCCAGTTTTGTTTTATCTAAATGCCGGAAGGGATAATGTTCCAGCAGGTCTTTGAATGTAAAGATGCCCAGCTCTTTTTTAAGCAGGTCGGCCCTTAATGCAGTCACGCCCTGTATATACTCGATCGGATTATTTAATATGGAGGAAGCCTGGCTGATAAAACCTGTTTTTACAAATATACAATCAGCAAAACTGCTATCCCTGTTGGAAAAACCAGGGTTATTTTGTTTTATTCCGGTAATGCCCCGGTTTATTGAACCGCCTGTTTCCCTGTGGCGATCTCGATGAAGAAGTATTATAGGCCGGGGTTTCGCCAAGTTCGGGCGGTATCGTGGCTTTGGGTACTACGTTCCCTATCAGTTTTTCGATGGCCTGGAACTTGCGTTGTTCCTTTTGGCTGATGAATGTATAAGCAGTTCCATCAGCTTCGGCCCTGGCCGTTCGGCCAATACGATGTACATAATCCTCCCCGTCGTGCGGCACATCATAATTGATCACCAGGTCGATATTATCAATATCAATACCCCGGCTAAGAATGTCGGTGGCAACAAGGATGGGGAGCCTGCGGCTTTTGAACTGCATCAGCACATCTTCTCGTTTATCCTGTTCCAGGTCGCTGTGAATTTCATCGGCCAGGAACCTGGCCCGTTTCAGGTCACGGGTAAGTTGCTTAACGCTTAGTTTGCTGCTGCAGAAGATCAATACCGATTTAAACTCTTTTTTCTGAAGCAGGTATTTCACCAGCGGAATCTTCTGGGTATCGTATACCACAAATGCTTCCTGTTTTATCCGTTCATTGGGTTTGCTGATGGAGATATTTATCTCGGCAGGCTGATGCAATATCTTACGTGCCATTTCCCGTATCTTATGCGGCATAGTGGCCGAAAACAAAAGATTCTGTCTTTTTTTTGGCAGGTGGTTTATGATGAACATGATGTCGTCGTAAAAACCCATATCCAGCATGCGGTCGGCCTCATCCAGTATCAAATACTTAAGCCCGCTTAATTTCACATAGCCCATCTTTATATGCGCCATCATTTTGCCGGGTGTACATATCACCACATCGGCGCCGTGGCTCAAGGCTTTTTTTTCCTGTACAAATGCATTGCCGTCTCCTCCGCCATAAACGGCAATAGAGCTTACCGAAGTAAAGTAAGAAAGACCTTCCATGTGCTGTGCTATCTGTATGGCCAGTTCACGGGTGGGTACTATCACCAGGGCATTGTTGGTATGATCTTCGTGCGGATCGGTGATGATCTTATTAATAAGCGGAAGTAAAAAAGCGGCCGTTTTACCGGTACCGGTTTGTGCAGAAGCGATCACATCCTTTCCGGCCATAACCAGGGGTATTACCTGTTCCTGTACCGGGGTGGCGTCTTCATAACCCGAAGCTTCTATTCCATCCATCAATCGCTGGTCAAATCCAAAATCTGTAAATTTCAAAATATCACTTTTAAGAATCGGGTGAAGATAATGAATAAACCTTCACCACGGACATAAGCGGCACCCGGGTATGGGATCAATCATTTTTTGGCAAACCAAAATAAATCCATAAGTTTATGCAAACGATTGCATAAACGTGAGCCTTACCGTAACCATTGCGGACATTGCCAAAAAGCTGAACACCACATCGGCCACCGTTTCCCGTGCATTGAACGACCACCCCGCCATCAGTATTAAGACAAAAAAAAGGGTTTTACAAGCCGCTGAAAAGCTCCAGTACAGGCCCAATACGATCGCTTCTGCTTTACGCAGGGGGCAAACCGGTATCATTGGTGTGATCATCCCCAGTGCCGAGATCAATTTTTTTGGTTCAGTGGTTCACGGCATTGAGACCATGGCAAACCAGAACGGGTACAACGTACTCATCTATCAATCCAACGAATCCTGGGAACATGAAAAAAAAGGGATCGAGACTTTCTTGCGGGCCAGGGTAGACGGCATCATGGTATCCATGGCCAAGGAAAAAAATGATTATTCCCATTTTATAAATGCCGGCCAGGCAAAAATGCCGATCGTTTTTTTCGACAGAACGAGTGACGAGCTGGATGTTGATTCTGTTTTGATAGATGATCATAAAGGCGGATTTATGGCTACTACGCATCTCATTGCACAGGGATACAAACGCATTGCACATATTTCGGGACCCCAGCACTTAAAGGCATTTAAAGCCAGGTTTGAGGGATATAAAGCCGCACTTAAAAGGAATGGGATCCCCTTTGACCCGCAACTTGTTTATGCCGGTGATGTTTCTATTGAAGCGGGCAGAAATGCCATTAAGCAGTTTTTGAGTTTGGCTGCTCCGCCTGGTGCCGTTTTTGCCGTGGAAGATTTTACTGCATTAGGCGCTATCAAAGAACTAAAGCAACATAAGGTATCCATCCCTAAAGACTTTGGCGTGATCGGTTTTGCCAATGAAAGTTTTGGTGAACACATCAGCCCTTCGCTTTCAACCATCGACCAGCAGACCGTGAACATGGGCAAAGAAGCATTCCTGC
>DAOQRQ010000260.1:0-4777 GCA_035355815.1 Ferruginibacter sp.
AGTGCAGCCGATGTTGCTGCCAAAGCCATCCGGGCTAAAAACCTGGGCATGAAAATAATGATCGACTTTCATTACAGCGATACCTGGGCCGACCCCGGTAACCAGGCCAAACCTGCTGCATGGGCAGCGCAGGATGTAGCCACGCTGCAAACCTCTGTTTACAACCATACATACAGTGTGATGAATACCTTGAAAGGAAACGGCATTACACCCGATTGGGTGCAAATAGGAAACGAAACAAACGATGGCATGCTTTGGCCCGAAGGAAAGGCTTCGGTGAACATGGCCAACTATGCAAAATTCTTTATTGCCGGATACAATGCCGTTAAGGCAGTAAGCCCTTCTTCCAAAGTGATGGTGCATATTTCCAACGGTTATGACAACGGATTGTTTAGGTGGAACCTTGACGGATTGAAAGCCAATGGCGCCAGCTGGGATGTGATCGGTATGTCGCTGTATCCCTCCGTTGCAAACTGGAGTACGATTAACAGCCAATGCTTAACCAATATGAACGATATGGTTGCCCGTTACGGATCGGAAGTAATGGTTTGTGAAGTGGGTATGAGCTGGGACCAGCCTGCAGCCTGCAATGCATTTATTACAGACCTCATCACAAAAGTAAAGTCTGTACCCAACAGCAAGGGCATTGGTGTTTTTTACTGGGAACCCGAAGCGTATAATAACTGGCAGGGCTATACATTGGGCGCCTTTGATAATTCGGGCAAACCAACGGCGGCGCTCAATGCTTTCAATTGATTTTTTTTACTGCACAAATGCGAATCATGAAACGGATAAAGACCATTTATTTCTTTACAGCAATGTTTGCCTTCAGTATCAGCAACATGAATGCACAACAGCGTAAAAGAATAAATTTCGACGACAACTGGAATTTTGCTTTTGGCAATGCCAATGACCCGGCAAGGGATTTTAATTACAGCCTTGCCACCATCTTCGCCAAAACAGGAGCGGCGCAAACAACCGCCATTGATACAAAGTTCAATGACAGCAGCTGGCGCAAGCTTTCGTTACCCCATGACTGGGCGGTGGAGCTTCCTTTTGTTTACTCAAAAAGTTTTGATGAGCAATCTCACGGCTATAAACCCGTGGGTGGCGCTTATCCCGAAACCAGCATCGGCTGGTACCGTAAACATTTTACTGTTAACCGGGCCGATTCTGGCCAACGATTTCAATTGCAATTTGATGGCATCTACCGGGATGCCACGTTCTGGTTAAACGGGTTTTACCTCGGTAATAATAAAAGCGGTTATGTGGGCACATCATACGATATCAGTGATTACTTAAGATACGGAGGAGAAAATATTCTTACTGTTCGTGTAGATGCATCGCAATACGAAGGCTGGTTTTACGAAGGCGCCGGCATTTACCGCCATGTGTGGCTGAACCAATACAACCCGGTTCACCTGGATGAAAACCCGGTATTTGTTCATACCACCGTTCAAAAAAATACTGCAACAGTTTACGTGGAAACTTCTGTTCAAAACGAATCCTATGCCCCGGCAAGTATTTCTGTATCGGCAATAATAACAGACAGGAATGGAAATAAGATCGGTGAAACAACGGCAAACAATATTTCACTTGCTGTAAGCCAGGGATCAACCGTTAAACAATCAGTGAAAATAAACAACCCAAAACTCTGGTCGCTTGAAGATCCGTATTTATACCGGGTTATTCCTGTTATAAGACTGGCCGGGAAAATAATTGATACCGGCAAGGTGCGGTTTGGAATAAGAACCATTGATATCAAAACAAACGGGGTATTCCTGAATGGGAAATACCTGAAGTTAAAAGGAACGAACAATCACCAGGATCATGCAGGTGTGGGAAGCGCCCTCCCGGATTACCTGCAGTACTACCGTATCTTCTTATTGAAGCAAATGGGCTCCAATGCATACCGCACAAGCCACAATCCTCCCACCAAAGAATTGCTGGACGCCTGCGACAGCCTGGGTATGCTGGTGCTGGATGAGAACCGGCTACTTAACAGCAGCCCGCAATATATGAACGACTTTGAATGGCTGATAAAACGCGACAGAAGCAGGGCTTCGGTATTCATGTGGTCGATAGGAAATGAGGAAGGCTGGGTGCAGAGTAACAGCACAGGAAAATTAATTGCAGGATCGTTGCTGGCGAAACAAAAAGAACTGGATCCAACAAGAGTAAGCACCTATGCTGCTGATAATGGAACGCAATATAAAGGAGTAAACGAAGTGATTCCGGTGCGGAGTTTTAATTACCGGCAATCTGTTGTGGCGGAGTATCATAAGGATCATCCCACCCAACCCATCATAGGAACGGAAATGGGAAGTACGGTTACCACACGTGGCCAGTATGTTAAAGATTCTGTTACAGGGTATGTACCCGACCAGGACATCACGGCAGCCTGGTGGGCAAGCACGGCCGAAACCTGGTGGAAACTTGCCGCACCAAACGATTACTGGCTGGGCGGATTTGTATGGACCGGTCTCGACTACCGCGGCGAACCCACTCCGTTCACCTGGCCGAATGTGAGTTCGCATTTTGGCATTATGGACGTATGCGGGTTTCCAAAGAATATTTATTACTACTATCAATCCTGGTGGACGGATAAAGATGTGTTGCATATTTCCCCGCATTGGAACTGGAAAGGCAAAGAGGGAGAACCCATTGATGTTTGGGTGAACAGTAATGCCGATGACGTGGAATTGTTTTTAAACGGAAAGAGTTTAGGCAAAAAAGATATGCCCAGGAACGGGCACCTGAACTGGATGGTAAATTATGAGCCGGGAAAATTAGAAGCCATCGCCTACAAGAAAGGGAAAAAGCTACAGGCCAAAGTTGAAACAACCGGAAAACCGGCCGAGGTTGTTATCAGTCCGTACAAGACAACAATGTTTGCCGATGGAAAAGATGCAACGGTGATCAACATCAGTGTTATTGACCGGGAAGGCCGTGAAGTGCCTGATGCCAATAACCTCATCCGCTTCTCAATACAGGGCGATGCAAAGATCATGGGTGTTGGCAATGGTGACCCAAGCAGTCATGAGCAGGACAGGTATTTTGATACCACAGCGCAACGTCATTTGTTCAACGGCAAATGCCAGGTGATCGTTCAAGCGGGATCAAGTACTTCAATGATACATTTTGAAGCAAAAGCCGACAGCATGTGGACGGGCGCCACCGATATCATGACGATACATCCTGCACCGGTAACAGATGTAAGAATATCGGGCAATACATTTCCTGTGCTTCTGTTTAAACCGGCCCCGGTAGATAAAATGCTGGGCGCTGATATCTCCTTCTTACCCGAACTGGAAAACCGCGGCATGAAATTTTATGATACCGATGGAACAGAAAAAGATGCCATCAAAATTTTAAAGGATCATGGTTTGAATTATATACGGCTCCGTATTTTTAATGACCCGGCAAGAGACAGCGGTTATTCGCCTGGAAAAGGATTCTGCGATCTGCCACATACCCTGCAGATGGCAAAACGCATAAAGGCAGCCGGAATGAAAATACTCCTCGACTTTCATTACAGCGATTACTGGGCCGATCCGCAAAAACAATGGATGCCTGCCGCATGGCGTGGTAAATCAATATCCGAATTAAAGCAAGCCCTGTATGATTATACAAAGATGGTGGTACAGGCTTTAAAAGACCAGGGTACAGCGCCTGATATGGTACAGGTAGGCAATGAAATAAATCATGGTATGCTGTGGCCCGCAGGCAGTGTGACCAGTTTTGATAACCTGGCCCAGTTGTTCTTTGCAGGCGTACAGGGTGTTAAAGCTGCATCTCCTTCAACCAGTATCATGTTGCATATTGCATTGGGCGGACAAAATGACGAGAGTAAATTTTTCATCGATAACATGATCAATCGCGGTGTGCAGTTTGATGTGATCGGTTTGTCTTATTATCCCAAGTGGCATAACAGCCTGGCCGACCTTGATTACAATCTTGATGACCTTTCCCGCCGGTATAATAAAGATGTGATTGTGGTGGAATATTCACATGTGAAAAAGGAAGTGAATGAATTATCATTTACTGTGGCAGGAGGCAGAGGCAAGGGAACTTGTATATGGGAACCCCTGAATACCTGGGAACGTTTCTTCGACAGGAATGGAAAAGCCAATGAGCACCTGCTTTTGTATGATGAACTGAATAAAAAATATTTGAAATAACACAATCAGCCTGCCGGGTTTTTATGGGATTTTAAGGGTCCGATCATCTACCTTTGCCTGCATGAGTTCTAAAATGATAGAAGTTGGAAAATACAACAACCTGAAAGTGATCAGGGAAGTTGATTTTGGTGTTTACCTGGAAGATGGCGCAGAAGGGATCTTACTGCCCAAACGATTTGTTCCTGCCAACACAAAGACCGGTGATGAACTGAAGGTATTTTTATACCACGATGGGGAAGACAGGCTGATAGCCACTACACAAAACCCAAAAGGCATACTGGATGATATTGTAAAACTGCGGGTTGTTAGTGTTACTCCACAAGGCGCTTTTTTAGACAATGGATTGATGAAAGATCTTTTTGTACCGCTGTCAAAACAGCAGCATAAAATGATACCCAACGGCGAGTACCTGGTAAAAATATACCTGGATGAGCAAACCGGCAGGCTGGCTGCCACGGAAAAGATAGAATCCTACTTAAGCAACGAGCCATTAACCGTAAAAGAACTTGAAATCGTTGATCTTCTTGTGTATCGCCGCACCGATATTGGCTACGTAGTTATCATCAACAATAAACATACGGGTGTTTTACATCACA
>DAOQRQ010000261.1:0-1799 GCA_035355815.1 Ferruginibacter sp.
GGATGCGGTGGAAATCGCGATGCAGCCAAAAGGCCGGTGATGGCGGAAGTAGCCTGCCAGTACAGCGACAGGGTCATCTTCACTTCCGATAATCCGCGTAATGAAGATCCGCTGGAAATATTAAAAGATATGGAAGCTGGCGTAAACGTAGTGGCCAGGAAAAAATATATCACGATCGCCGACAGGAAAGAAGCCATTAAAACAGCTGTAAGCCTGAGTGACAAAGAAGATATCGTACTGGTTGCGGGTAAGGGTCACGAGAAGTACCAGGAAATAAAAGGAGTGAAGTATGATTTTGACGATAAGAAAGTATTGAATGAAATGTTTGCGTTACTGGAGAAATAGAAATTTTAAAAACTCCAGGATTACAATGAACCAATGTATATCGAAATAGAAATTAACCAATAACCCGTTACTGAATGTTGTATCACTTTTTTGATTGGCTTACAAAAGAAAACTTCCGGTTCCCGGGAAGCGGACTTTTTCAGTTCATCACCTTCAGGGTGTTGCTGGCCATGATCTTATCATTGGTGATCACAACTGTTTATGGTAAAAAGATCATTCGTTTCCTGCAAAGAAAGCAGTTAGGCGAAACCGTGAGAGATCTTGGCCTGGCAGGTGAACAGCAAAAGAAAGGGACTCCAACCATGGGAGGAATTATCCTTATCCTGGCGATCATTGTGCCAACCCTTTTGCTGGCCGACCTGAACAAGGTGTACATCAGGCTTATGTTGCTTTGCACAGTGTGGATGGGTACCATTGGGTTCATTGATGATTACCTGAAAATCCGTTCAAAACGTCTTGCAAAACAAAAGGGACTTGACTATAAAAAATCTGACAGCGATGGGCTTGCAGGCAGGTTTAAAATATTCGGCCAGGTGATGCTGGGCATCATCGTAGGCGCTACGCTTTACTTTAACCAGAATGTTGTGGTAAAAAGAGAAGTTAAACAAGCGTCTGTCAACATGGGTACAGATATCGGCCAAACAAAAAAAGCTGTCAGGTACGATACCATTACAGTAGACGGAAGGAAAAGGGTTTTCGTGGATGCTAAATCAGTGATCACAACCATTCCTTTTGTAAAGAACCACGAATTCAACTATGCGAAACTGTTACCCAAAAGCCTGGAAGATTATACCTATATATTGTACATCCTCATTGTGATATTCATTGTAACGGCCGTTTCCAATGGCGCCAATATTACCGATGGGTTAGATGGGTTGGCAACGGGTGTGAGTGCCATCATCGGCATATGCCTCGGCATTTTCGCTTATGTGAGTGGTAATATAAAGTTTGCCGAATACCTCAACATCATGTATATACCGAACCTGGGTGAATTGTCAATATTCATTGCGGCTTTCGTAGGGGCATGTATCGGTTTTCTCTGGTACAATTCTTACCCGGCACAGGTATTCATGGGAGATACAGGGAGCCTGGCATTGGGTGGCATCATCGCTGCGTTGGCCATCATCGTAAGAAAAGAATTGCTCATTCCCATTTTCTGCATGGTATTTCTCGTAGAAAATCTGAGCGTAGTAATACAGGTAGCATATTTCAAGTATACTAAACGAAAATACGGAGAAGGGCGCAGGGTGTTTTTGATGAGTCCGCTGCACCATCATTACCAGAAACTGGGATATCATGAAAGCAAGATTGCCGTGCGTTTCTGGATCATAACAATATTGTGCGTTGCAATGGCCATTGTAACACTCAAACTAAGATAAAAGCCTCATAGAAAACGAAACCTGGATCAACACCTGAACCTAATGTTTTCACACTGAGATGAATCCAAGATTATG
>DAOQRQ010000261.1:1809-4774 GCA_035355815.1 Ferruginibacter sp.
GACCTGTTGAATTCTATACAAATGAAAAACCTTTTTATCCAGAATCAACAACAAGTATTTATTGAGCAAGACGTCGTTGTCCTGTAAAAATCAATACCGTTGAAGAACCATTTTCAGAAGTCAGCTTTATAGAAGATACCTGTTAAATTCTATGCTGTTGAAAAACCATTTTAAACGTAAAAGATATTTCGGGTAACAACTAGTCCTGTAAATATCAATACCGTTGAAGAACCAATTTTTTTGTACGGGGGACGGTTATCAAATTCCTGTAAACGTCAATACCGTTGAAGAACCAATTTTTATCAGCATTGTACCGCTAACGGATACATGAAAAAAAGCATTGTCATATTAGGAGCAGGCGAAAGCGGAGCAGGAGCAGCATTGCTGGCCCACCAAAAAGGGTATGATGTGTTTGTAAGTGACAGTACCGTTATCAAAGATCAGTACAAGAACGAATTAACAGCAGCAGGCATTTCATTTGAGGAAGCCCATCACAGCGAAGAAAGAATCCTGCAGGCAGATGAGATCGTTAAAAGTCCGGGTATTCCTGAAAAAGCTGAGATCATGAAAAAGATCCGGCTTCAGCAGATTCCTGTCATCAGCGAAATCGAATTTGCCTTCAGGTATATCGGTAACAGCCGTGTAGTTGCCATCACGGGGAGTAACGGGAAAACAACCACCACGGCATTGACGTATCATATATGCCGGCTCGCAGAAGAAAATTGTGCCATGGTTGGAAATATCGGTTATTCATTTGCAAGGCAGGTAGCCGAAGATCCTAAAGAATTGTATGTGGCAGAAATCAGTTCTTTCCAGCTCGATGATATAAAAACATTCCGGCCAAATGTTGCCGTGCTGACCAATATTACAGAAGATCATCTTGACCGCTACGATTATAAAGTTGAAAATTATATCCGCAGCAAATTCAGGATCGCCGAGAATCAACAGGAAGGCGATGTATTCATTTACAACCTGGATGATGAGACCACCATGCAGTATTTAACTAACTATCCCATAAAATCAACCCAAGCTCCCATAACCATGAGTAAAGAACTGCCACAAGGTGCCTATTTGACGAATGCAAAGATGCACCTCAAATGGAAGAGTGAAGAAATGCAGATGAGCGTATCTGATTTTGCTATTAAAGGAAAACACAATCAATATAACAGTATGGCTGCAAGTATGGCTGCAACGGCATTGGATATACGCAAAGAAAAGATCAGGGAAGCTTTGCAGACTTTTGAAAGCCTCGAGCACCGCATGGAGCCGGCTGGTATGATCAAAGGTGTAGAATTTATCAACGATAGCAAGGCCACGAATGTGAACAGTACGTGGTTTGCTTTGGAGAGCATGACAAAACCTGTTATCCTCATCCTGGGCGGCGTTGATAAAGGCAACGATTATTCGCTGTTAAAAGAACTCGTGAAGGAAAAAGTTAAAGCCATTGTTTGCATGGGTACCGATAACCGCAAGATACAGGAAGCCTTTGGCGACATGGTTTCGCTGATGTTGAATACAAACAATGCGCAGGAAGCTGTGCAGGCGGCCTTTCATTTCGCTAACAAAGGGGATGTGGTGTTGCTGAGCCCTGCCTGTGCAAGCTTTGATCTGTTTAAAAATTATGAAGACAGGGGCAATCAATTTAAACAAGCAGTAAAAAATCTATAACAATATTTCCCTTCGGGGTAAAGGAATGGCAGGTATCAAATCTATATTAAAGCAGTTGTTCAATCCCGACCCGGTTGCGGGAGAAGTAGCTGTGCAGTCACCCTTCAGGAGTTTTGGCGGCATGAGCGATAACCTCGTGAGCAAAACGAAAGGAGATAAAGTGATCTGGGCCATCGTGATCATTCTCACACTCGCCAGCCTGTTACTCGTGTACAGCAGTACCGGTTCTCTCGCATACCGGATGAGTAAGAGCACAGAAAGTTACCTGTTCAAACAGTTTGCATTTATCCTGCTGGGGTTAGTGATCATATATTTTGCGCATCGCATCAATTACACCATTTATTCACGGGTGGCACTGGTATTATTCCTGGTGTCCATTCCATTATTATTATATACGCTTTTGTTTGGTGTGCAACTGAATGCAGGGAGCCGCTGGATCAAACTACCGGTGATCAATATGACCTTTCAGACTTCTGATCTGGCCAAACTGGCTTTGTTCATGTATATGAGCCGCATGCTGAGCCGTAAACAAAACGTGATAAAGGATTTTAAAAAAGGATTTCTTCCAATCATTGTTCCGGTTGGAATAATCTGCATACTGATTGCACCAGCCAACCTGTCAACCGCCGTTTTGATCGCAGGAACCAGCATATTGCTGATGTTCATTGGCCGGGTTAATACCAAACACATTTTAATAACGATGGGCATTGCCATGATCCCTTTGATCCTGCTCATCAGCATTGCCGTTTCTACGTATGATAAGGAAACCCATGAAACCAAGAAGTTGCCGGCGTTCCTGGCCAGTGGCCGTATCCCTACCTGGATAAGCCGCATACAAACATTCCTGTACAGCAGCAAGGAGGATGACAATGAAAAAATGTACCAGATCAACCAGGCGAAGATCGCCATTGCCAGTGGCGGTTGGTTGGGTAAAGGTCCTGGTAATAGCGCAGCACGAAATTATTTACCGCATAGTTACAGTGATTTTATCTATGCGATCATTATTGAGGAATATGGGCTGTTAGGCGCAACCGTTATGTTGTTCATATACCTGCTTTTCCTATATCGATGCATCAGGCTTTACCGGAAATGCCCGTTTGCCTTCGGGGCCTTTCTTGCATTGGCGCTCAGTTTCACCCTGGTGATCCAGGCCATTGCCAACATGGGCGTGAATGTGAATTTGTTCCCGAATACAGGGGTAACCCTTCCGTTGGTAAGTATGGGTGGAAGCAGTTTCCTGTTTACCTGTTTATCCATTGGCATTATTTTAAGTGTTGCAAGGAATGTGGAACAGCTG
>DAOQRQ010000262.1:0-4773 GCA_035355815.1 Ferruginibacter sp.
GTTTCATATTCTCCCCTACACGATCTACCGAAATACCAGTACTGAAAATATTGATCATCTGTTCTCGTAGAACTGTGTCTTGCTCATATACAATAGTGTTGCGGCTGTTATCTAATAAATGTGAAGGATCAATATATCTCGTTAAAGGGAAGACCTGTCCGGCTAATTTTAAGGCATATCCCATTACAAGTGCATCAGGGTTACAGGGAACTGGGAGGAGGTCTTTTGCAGTAAAAACATTGGTTTGGTCTAAAATGGATTGTCTTACTTCTGTTAGTGTTAACCGGTCTTTGGCCGGATCAAAATTTTCAATTCTTCCTGCAATTTGTGTAGGCTGGAAAGTAACTCCACGAACGCATTTTTGCTCTAAAGCAAATTCGATTATCTTCCCGATCTCATCATCATTTATTCCTTTTTGCAGGGTAACAACAAGGGTTGTTGAAAGATTTAATTCATTCAGATGTTCAATAGCCTTTTTCCTGGTTGCAGTAAGGTCTTGTCCACGTAACTGTTCTAACGCTCCCGGTTTAAAGGAATCAAACTGGAGGTATATTTCAAAGTCAGGAGTATAAGCAGCTAGTTTTTTTGCAAACTTAAAATCGTTAGCGATCCGAATCCCGTTGGTATTAAGCATTAAATGCTTGATAGGCTTTTTCCTGGCGATATCCATGATTTCAAAAAAATCAGGATGAACCGTTGGCTCGCCTCCGCTTATCTGTACTACATCAGGAGAGCCTTCATTTTCAACGATGATGTCAAGCATTTCCTCAACTTCAGCAATAGTCCTATGTCTGCCATAGTGCGGAGAGCTCATTGCATAACAGGTGGGACAGGTAAGATTGCAACGGTCAGTAATTTCAACAACAGTTAAGCAGCTATGTTGTTCATGGTCCTGGCAAAGTCCGCAGTCGTAGGGGCAACCGAAATGCGTTTTTGTGTTGAAACGAAGTGGGGTTTCTGATGGTTTATTGTAATTACGGATGTTCTTATAGTAATCAATATCGGTGGCAATTAATACTTTTTGAAAACCATGTTCACTACAATTCTTAAGCATAAAAACCTTTCCGGCTTCAAAAACTATTTTAGCATCTACTCGTCGCAAGCAAGTATGGCAAAGGCTTAAAGTGAAGTCGTAATATGTATAAGGGCGTTCAGGCATGGGTATGTAAAAGTAATTTTTTAGGGTTCATAATAAAAGCGGCATAATAAATCAGTCCCAGTAAGCATACTAACTGAACAGTAGAAAGACCAAAATCAAATGTGTAATGGGGCTTTATAAAATCAAGGGAAAAGCGGAAGCATAAATAGGAGATCATAAAAATTTTAAAACGCCCACCTTCGGCAAAAGAATATTTTTTTTCCAATTGTACCATACTTATCCAGAGCACCAGCAAAAAGAAAATTTCGTATAAAGTAACAGGGTGTCGGTGAATACCATCGCCCAGGTCCATGCCTGTAATGAATTCTGTAGGTATGCCATAAGTTTCTTCAAAAACCCCCATACTAAAGCAGCCAACTCTGCCAACAATTAATGCAAGTAATATTGGATAAGTAAACAGGTCTCCACTGCTCTGTTTTTCTTTAATCAGCTTTTTAACAAACTCAACACCAAAAAGCCCCCCTAAAAAACCGCCAACTACTGTTTTATGTTGGTAGAAATAAAAAAGGAGATTTTTAGAAGTAAAAAGTTCTGCTGGATTTTCTAAGCCACCGACCAGTCTTGAGCCAAGTAACGCCCCGAAAATTGCTCCTATTATGATCCAGATTCTTTGATGATTTGGTATGAGATCACCTTTTCTTTTTCTCAGCAAGAGAAAGTAACGAAAGCCAATAAACATACCTAAAGGCTCTAATAAGACATGAGCAAGTAGTTTAAATGTCCCGATCTCTATATAAACAGGGAATTGCAAGCTTTTTCCTTTGAAGTTAATGGAAAAATGAACAAAATCTGTGTACTATCGTTATTAAAAAATCGTTTAATAACTTAGGCCCAACTACGTAAAAAATGTACCTTTACCCCGCAAAAAACCAACATGGAAATTAAAGCCGGCAAACTTTTAAGTAAGATCGATAGTCCCGACGATCTGAAAAAACTGAGCAGGGAACAACTGCACCAGGTATGTGACGAATTACGCCAGTACATTATTGACGTAGTGAGTGTGTATGGCGGGCATTTTGGCGCCAGCCTGGGAGTGGTGGAACTGAGCGTTGCCTTACACTATGTTTTCAATACCCCTTACGATCAACTGGTTTGGGACGTAGGCCACCAGGCATACGGGCATAAGATACTTACCGGCCGCCGGGATAATTTTCCCACCAACAGAAAATACAAAGGACTAAGCGGTTTCCCCAAACGAAGCGAAAGTGAATACGATACATTTGGCGTTGGTCACTCTTCTACTTCCATTTCTGCAGCGCTGGGTATGGCCATGGCTTCTCATTATAAAGGAGAGAATGATCGCCAGCATGTGGCAGTGATCGGCGACGGCGCTATGACAGCCGGGCTTGCATTTGAAGCGATGAACCACGCCGGTATTGAAAAAAGCAATGTGCTTATTATTTTGAATGACAACTGCATGAGCATTGATCCCAATGTGGGTGCATTGAAAGAATACCTTACCGATATCACCACTTCACATACGTACAACGACCTGCGTGATAACGTATGGAAAGCACTGGGCAAATTGCCCGTTGGAAAAAATTTCAGTCGTGGTATGGCCAGCAAGCTGGAAGCAAGCCTGAAAGGAATGGTGAGCATGAGCAGTAATTTATTTGAGGCACTTAAGTTGCGTTACTTTGGACCGATTGACGGGCACAACATCACCAAGCTGGTGGATACCTTAAAAGACCTGAGAGACATACCTGGCCCTAAGATCCTGCATATTAAAACCGTGAAAGGAAAAGGATACGAACTGGCGGAGAAAGACCAAACCAAGTGGCATGCACCCGGGCTGTTTGATAAAGTGACCGGTGAGATACAAAAGAAAACATTCGATATTCCGCAGCCACCCAAGTACCAGGATGTATTTGGGCATACCATTATTGAACTGGCAGAAAAGAATAAAAAGATATTCGGCATTACACCTGCTATGCCAAGCGGTTCTTCTTTAAAATACATGATGGAAAAAATGCCCGACCGGGCCTTTGATGTGGGCATTGCCGAACAGCATGCCGTAACCGTGAGTGCCGGCATGGCTACGCAGGGAATGAAAGTTTTCTGTAACATCTATTCTTCTTTCATGCAACGGGCGTACGACCAGGTGGTACATGACGTGGCCATTCAGAAACTGCCGGTGATATTCTGCCTGGACAGGGCAGGCCTGGTAGGAGATGACGGGCCAACGCATCATGGCTGTTATGACATTGCTTATTTCCGTTGCATTCCCAACCTGGTGGTAAGTTCGCCTATGAATGAAAGCGAACTGCGTAACCTGATGTACACGGCGCAACTGGATTCAACCGATCTTCCATTTGTGATCCGTTACCCAAGGGGAGAGGGCGTGATGCCGGAATGGAAAACTGAAATGAAAGAGATTAAGATCGGTACCGGAAGAAAGATAAAAGACGGTAAAGATATTGCGATACTTACATTAGGACATCCGGGCAACTTTGCGGCAGCAGCCATCCGCGACCTGAAGGCAGATGGTATTAACCCGGCGCATTACGATATGCGTTTTGTAAAACCACTCGATGAGGAGATGCTTCATGAGGTATTCAGCAAATTCAATAAAGTGATCACCGTAGAAGACGGAACCGTGGTAGGAGGTTTTGGAAGCGCCATTTTGGAGTTTATGAATGAACACGGCTATAAGGCCGAAGTTAAGATCATGGGCATACCCGACAGGCTGGTAGAGCACGGCACGCCCAAGCAACTTTATGATGAGATCGGTATTGATGCCAATGGCATTGCCAACATGGCGAGAGCAATGGCCGGAACAAAAGTGCTAGTTCAATAATTATTTCTTTCTATATTTTTTAAAGACCCGGTTGAACAAACCGGGTTTTTCTTTTCTTTAACAGCACTCAAAAAATTTTGTGGAAAGGGATGCGTTAGGCATCTATGTCCCCAAAAACTTTAATGAACCTGGCCCGGCGTATCCTCATCATCAGTTTTGTATTGTTGGCAGCCATTTCCTCTTTTGGCTATTTTTTCTGGTACAAACCAAGGTTCAGTAAACACCCGCCGGCAAAAGCTTTTGCGTACAAAACAAATTCGTCTTCTGCCAAAAGAGAGGTTCTTTCACGGCTGAAACTGCGGGCTGCAGAGGCAAAGAATTATGTAGCCGAACACGGCTTCAGCCGCAGTCATTGTTTCCTGGTCGATATGCGGGTGCCTTCCGGCATGAAACGGTTCTTTGTATACAACCTTAAAAAAGATTCGGTTGAACTGGCGGGGCTTGTTACGCATGGCAGCGGCTCCCAGGCTGATTCTGATGAACTGGTCTTTTCCAACAAGTCCAATAGCTATTGTACTTCTTTAGGAAGGTATAAGATCGGTAAATCCTATAACGGTACTTTCGGGCTGGCCTATAAACTATTTGGACTTGATGAAACCAATGATAATGCATTCAACCGTTGCGTGGTGCTGCATGGCCATGAATGTGTGCCCAGCGGCGAGGTTTACCCGGCGGGCATCTGCCTTAGTCTTGGTTGTCCAACGGTTTCTCCTCCTTTTTTAACCAAGCTTCAGGAATACCTGGATCAGAGTAAAAGTCCGGTAATGCTCTGGATCTATTACTGATCTAGTTCATTGGTATTTCAATCGCCAGCAAC
>DAOQRQ010000263.1:0-4772 GCA_035355815.1 Ferruginibacter sp.
CAGACCTACGATGATGGGGTTTTCCTGATTCATAATTGTATGTTTTGTGTTTGTGTTTTATATGGTTAATGGTTAATAGATCATAGTTCATGGCAAGCTCCGTTGGTTAATAGCTCGCCTATGAACTATGAACCATTGCCATGAACTGGTTTCTATGAACTATTATTAATTTCCATTCGGTTTTTGCATTACTGCTTTTGGTTGTTGTTTGATTTGTTTATCCATTGCTGGTTTAGGGCCGGGCTTTGGATCTTGCTTCACCGGGGTTCTGGCTGTAGATACAGCACCTGTATTTGCAACAGGCGGCTTTACCGGCTCATCTTGTGGTTTCGGTTTTTCAAAAGTATTGGATGGTTGTGCAGACTCTTCCCGCTCTATGGATTGCTGAATCATACTGCTGTCAACAGTATTGCGTTCATTATCCTGCTGTATAATTTGTAAAGAATCATTTGCCTGTTGTTGTGCCCGCTCTGCCAGCATCTGCATGATCTGTAATGTCCGCTGGGCATCGGCTGCAATATCTTCTGCTCCTCTTTTCTTAGCTACCACCTGGTTCTTATATTGAACATTAATCACACTATAGTCATTCCATCCCGCTTTACCCATCACTTCTTTATAGAACAACTGAAGCTTGTTCAGTTTTTCATCCACATCAGAGCCGTCGCCAAAACGGATCAGTTGATTGCCGATCTTCGGTATCATTTCAAACTGACGGGCTGCTGTTATATCCACCTGGTCTATCAGCGCCATACAGAATGAATCTTTTTGTATGGCAAGGCTGATGTCTTTTATCTCTCTTAACAAACTGCTGTCAATTTTTGAAAGTACTTTCGTATCTGATGGGAAACCGGTAAATACCGGAAGCCGGGCAGAGAATTTTTCGCTGAGCGGAAGCATGGTGAGTTCCTCATCAATATAAAATGTATTACCACCGTTAGTAAATATCCTTGCTACCGGTTCTCTCTCCTGCACATTCACCCGCAGCACTTCATTATTATCAAAGAACAATTCAGCCGATTTTACCCAGATATTCTTTTCCAGCGCTGTTTCCAGTTTTTTAAGGTTGAAGGAACCAACGGGTTTACCAACCGGGTTACCCTGCTCCATCGCCTTTATTGAATTCAGGATATCTGTTTCGTCTACAAAAAGGTTGATATCCGCCCCTTGTATATTTATCTTTATCTCCCTGCAATGCTTGGCATCTTTCCGCTGCATGGCTGCCACCAGCAATACGATTGAGCCTGCACCCAGTAATACCCACCCGGTGGCTATCAAAATGTTCTTAATACTGTATCGTTTTTTATTTTCCAATACGTTCTTCTATGATTTTTTTTATGGGTTCAACCAGTGTATCAATATCTCCTGCGCCGGCTGTTATCAATAATTCTGTTTCATTGTTCTTTATCCAGCCAGGTAATTCTGTTTTACTTAACACCTGTTTATCCGGGTTCTTCATTCTATCCAGGATCATTTTGCTGGTCACTCCTTCTATCGGAAGTTCTCTTGCCGGGTATACCGGCAACAGGATCACTTCATCCGCCAGGTCTAGGCTTTCTGCAAATCCATCAGCAAAATCCCTGGTCCGGGTAAACAGGTGCGGCTGAAACACAACCGTACATTTCATATTGCTGAACATGTTCCTGGCCCCGGTGAGTAATGCCCTTAATTCATCAGGATGATGAGCATAGTCGTCAATAAATACCTGCTCATCATGCTTAATGATGTATTCGAACCTTCGCTTTACCCCTTTAAAAGAACTTACCGCTGCTTTTATCTTTTCGTCATCTATCTTCAAATGCTTTGCAACGGATATCGCCGCCACCATATTCTCAATATTGTGCATCCCACCCATATTCAGTACCACCTCATTCAGTTGCCAGCTTTTTGCAATTACATTGAATTGATAACTGCCGTTGTTTGTTCGGATGCCTGCAGCATGTATATCCGCTTTTTCATTATTTAAATGATACCCAAGGCGATCCGGTCCTTTCAATTCATTTCCCCTTTTCAGTCCGAACTTGTTCAGCAATAATCCGCCTGTTTTTATCCGTGCCGAAAAATCAATGAATGCCTGTTCCACATTTTCAGCGGTGCCGTATATGTCCAGGTGATCGGGATCCATCGCTGTGATGATGGCAACGTCGGGGCTTAGTTTCAAAAAACTCCGGTCGTATTCATCTGCTTCCACCACGCAAACATTGTTTTCACTGCTCCAGAAATTACTGCCATAATTGGCCGCAATGCCGCCGAGAAATGCATTGCACCCGTAACCACTATGCCGCAGTATATGTGCAACCATGGTACTGGTGGTTGTTTTACCATGCGTACCTGCCACACAGATATTAAAAGAACTGTTGGTGATCATTCCCAGCACATCGCTGCGTTTTACCACGCTGTAATTATGCTGTAAAAAATAATTCAGCTCTTTATGATCTTTCGGAATGGCCGGTGTATATACCACCAGGTTTGCTTCCTTGTCAATGAACTCAATATTATCTTCAAAATGAACCGCTATTCCTTCCTTCACAAGTTGTTTGGTCAAAACGGTCTCTGTTTTGTCATAGCCGCTTACCAGTACCCCTTTTGAATTAAAGTACCTGGCCAATGCACTCATCCCGATACCTCCTATTCCTAAAAAATATATCCGCTTTACCCCCTCAATCCCCTGAAGGGGAAATGTTGACTCTTTTCTATATTTTTCTCCTTCCATTTATTAAATCAGTTTCAAAATTTCTGCTGCAATGGTGTCATCGGCATTGGTGATACCCAGTTTACCGATGTTGTTTTTCAACTGCTGTTGTTTGCTCTCTTCTTTTGACAAGGCCAGAACCGCCGGGACCAACCGTTCTAACGCCTCGCTGTCTTTTATCATTATGCCGGCATTTTTATTAACTAAACTTTGTGCATTAACGGTTTGGTGATCTTCTGCTGCATACGGGAACGGAACGAATATCACCGCCTTTTTCATTACACACAGTTCAGCAATGGCCATCGCCCCGCTGCGGCTTATCACCATATCGGCGGCTGCATAAGCATATTCCATCTGGCTGATAAAATCACCAACCCACACATTGCTTCTGCCAGTGGCCCTTTCTTTTCCTTTTTCCGAATATGGCTTACCGGTTTGCCAGATAAGTTGAAGATCATTGGCTTCAAAATCACCGATGTTCTTATCCAGTGCTTCATTGATACTCTTTGCCCCCAGGCTGCCACCGATGGAAAGAACTGTTTTCATCGCCGGGTCTAATCCAAAGAACTTTATTCCTTCTTCCCGGCTGATATTGTTCTTTGTTATGGCCGATCTTACCGGGTTTCCCGTGATCATTATTTTGTTTGCCGGAAAGAATTTTTCCATTCCATCGCTGGCTACAAAAATCCTTGTTGCCTTTTTTCCGAGCATGATATTGCTTTTACCGGCAAATGAATTGCTCTCATGAATGAATGTGGCAATTCTCTTCGACTGCGCAAAACGCAATACCGGGAAACTGGAATAACCGCCAACCCCGATAACGGCTGTTGGGCGAAAGTCTTTAAATATCCGTTTCACCTGTATAAGGCTTTTCAGCAGCTTAAAAGGCAACCCGATATTTTTTATCAAAGAACTCCTGTTGAATCCTGCTATATCCAATCCTTCTATCGTAAATCCTGCCTGCGGTATTTTTTCCATTTCCATTTTTCCTTTAGCCCCTACAAACAGAACCTCCGTTTGCGGTTCCTGCTTTAAAATGGCATTGGCTATTGCAATTGCCGGAAAAATATGCCCGCCTGTTCCTCCGCCTGCTATGATGATCCGGATACCCCTGCCCCCTCCGCCCCCTAAAGGGGGAACTGAAGAATCTTTTAGGTTTTTTATCATCATTCATTTATTATACAGTTCAAATCCTATTCGTAATCTTTCATATTTTTCGCAACAGTCTTCTCCGTGGCTCCCGCTTCGGGGGACAGGGGGCTTTCCATCTGCTCCACGTTTCTCGCCACACTTAAAATAATTCCGATGGATAAGCAGGTGAATAGAAAACTGCTTCCTCCCATACTCACCAGCGGCAACGTAACTCCCGTATTGGGGAAGATATTCACGTTCACGCCCATATTGGCTATTGCCTGTATCACCAGCATAAAACTAAGCGCCAGTGCCAGGAAAGCGCCAAATGCATACGGGCACTTCCGGTACAACCGGATACATCGGTACAGGAATAACAGGTATATGAATACCATGAACACGCCTCCTATCAATCCGTATTCTTCCAGTATGATCGCATAAATAAAATCACTGTACGAATGCGGTAAGAAATTTCTTGCCTGGCTTCTGCCGGGTCCTCTTCCCAGCCAGCTTCCGCTTGCAATGGCGATCTTTGCCTGGTTTACCTGGTATTGCTTTTCATTCACGTCTTCCTTTTTACTGTACATAAAGGTTTGAATACGGCCGATCCAGGTAGGTACACGGCCAACAGAGAATATTGCCGGAAGATCTTTTGCCTTTTGTTCCTTTTTATCATAGGTACTTACCGCAACTGTGAATAAGACTGCAATGGGTATGCATGCCAGTCCGATGGTTATTAAAAGATGCCGGGTGCTTACCCTGCCGATGAACATGAGCATGATACTGGTACCGGCTATCAACAGGGAGGTGGAGAGATTTGAAGGAGCGATGAGCAAACAAATAATGCCTACCGGCACGATGATGGGCAGGAATCCTTTTTTAAAATCCTTGATCACATTTTGTTTTCGGCTCAGCTGCCTGCTCAGGTACATGAACAGGGCAAGCTTGGCCA
>DAOQRQ010000264.1:0-4752 GCA_035355815.1 Ferruginibacter sp.
CTGTTCTTCCTGGGCAATATAACCACCCAATTGCCGGATGGTATTATGCACCCTGGTACTGGAATTCCGGAAGCTCTTCACTTCAAGCCGCAGCGAGCCGGTCTTGATCATTTTCTTATCCCAGTCCGGATTGAGAGAGGCAGCACGTAATGGCTGTGCGATGCTGTCGGCCAGCAGCTGCTGAATTGTTCCAACGGGTATTTTCTGTTTCGTGGAGTCTGCTGTTTGCTCTTCGAGGTCGGCTACCAGGGCATTGTATTCTTTCTTTTCGTTTTGATGATTGCAGGATACAAAAAAGATTACAGCAGCAATGCCAGTAATAAAGAGTTTTGTTTTCATAACAATGAGTTTAGATTGATGAGATACTCATTGATACAAATTGTACAAAGAACGTAACCGGTAACGAATGTTAAATGAAAACAAAAGCGATTGAATAAAAAAATTATTCCGCTGAATCCAACCTTCTCCTTCATGGGAGGGGGCTACTCTCCCGCCATCTTCATGATCAGCTCCCACTCTTCCGGTTTTACGGTTTGCACACTCAGCCGCCCCAGTCTTACCAGGTCCATATTGGCAAAGCGCTTATCGGCTTTTAATACAGTGAGGGGAACGGGTTTCTTTAATTTTTTATGGGCTTTAATATCTACCGCCACCCAACGGTCATCATCCGTGGTGGGATCCTGGTAAGCTTCTTTAACCACTTTGGCGATGCCCACTATTTCCACGCCTTCATTGCTGTGATAAAATAAGGCCTCATCCCCTTTTTTCATTGCCCGCAGGTTAATGCGTGCGGCATAATTGCGTACACCGCTCCAGCAGGTTTGTTTGTCTTTTACCAATTGATCCCAGCTATAGGCCGAGGGTTCAGATTTTACGAGCCAGTAAGACATGATAATTAAGAATTAAGAATGAAGAATTAGAAATGGAGACCGAAAAGATCTTCTTCCTGTAAAAATACTATGCCCGAAGAATAAATACGTGATTATATAATTCTTTTTTGATCCGGCAATCCAAACTGCTCCATATCCCGTAATTGATTCTGTTGTCGGCATTACGACAAAAAAGCTAAAATCATTAATCTAAAAACAATTACAATGAAAAGAAAAAAACTGCTGCTGGCAGCAATAGCCGCAGCAACATTAATTACCGGGGGTATTATCTATGCGGCTGACCACATAGATACACCCGCTGTAACCGCACAACCAACAGATATAACCGATCTGTATGTATTCAGGGCGCAGGATCCCAACAACCTGGTATTTGTAGCCAACTCACAGGGCTTACTGGCCCCGGGCAGTACGGCTGCTGCTAAGTTTGACGAGAACACCGTCATTGAATTCAACATCGATAACAATGCGGATAATATCGAAGACCTGGTGATCCAGTGTAAGTATGATGCTGCATCCAACAGCATGCAGGTTTACGGCCCGGTTGCTCCTTCTGAAAAAGGAACAAGAAGTAAACTGGAAGGAAGTGTAAGCGCTTCTGCCGTGGTTACTGCTTACGGCGCTGCTCCAACCATTGGAACAGGTGGTTCCGGCGTAAAGGTTTTTGCCGGGCCAAGGGACGATCCGTTCTTCTTTGACCTGAACCGCTACAAAGCCATCCTTGCGGGTACCGCTCCTGGTTTTAACAACCCCGGAACCGATACGTTTGCCGGAACCAATGTGCTGAGCGTGGTGGTGGAAGTTCCTAAAAGCTTATTAGGAAGCGCCGCCAGCGTGAATGTATGGCTGGAAACAAAAAAGAAGATCTAATTAACACAACACTTTAAACAGATAAAAATGAAAACAATAAAATTAATAGCGATCATACTCGGCAGTACGGTCATCGCCGCATCCTGCAAGAAAAGCGACGATACCCCGGCTCCAACCGTTTACTACCAGCAGCAGGACCAGATGGGAAGGCCGGCCATCAATACCGTATTCAATGTATCGGCAGCAGATAAAGATGCCTTTAACGTAACAACACCCGGAAACCAGGGAGCCGCATTCCAGGCAAAATTCCAGGCCAGGCTGCTGGCATTGAATGCAGGTTATACCACCAATGCACTTGGCCTGAGCGCTTCTGCTTTTACAGGCGTGCTGGCAACAGATGTACTTACTGCATCTACCACAGGTGTTACCACTTTCTTTGATGGTACGAATGTTTTAACCGGCCGTAAGCTGGACGATGACGTAATTGACGTAGAGTTACTGCTCATCTTCGGTGGCCCTGCAGGTACCAGCAACCCGGGTCTTACAAAAGACAATGTGAACGCAAACGATAAACCATTCCTTGCTTCATTCCCCTATTTAGCATCTCCTTTTTAGGATTTTACCAACTTAAGTACTGCATCGGCGGAGGATAAATTCTCCGCCTTTTGCTTTTACAGATAGTTGAACCATATAGCCACACAGGACACAATAGAAAAACATAACTAGGCGATGAAACCCAGGCTAACTATGGTTTATTACGCCTGAAGCGGGATAAGTTGTGGTTCAAAAAAAGAACCCGCCAATCCTCCTTTTTTAAATCCGGTCATACTATTAATCCGTATATAACAACAGACAATCTTATTTTACACGCAAACATTCAACTGCAGCACACCAAAACATGAAAAAGACAGCATTATATATCCTGCTCTTTGCCTACAGCACGGCCATGTTAAAGCCTGTTACGCCCTATATCTCGGATGCGGTTGCACATATTTTTTATAAAGCCCGGCACATGGCAACCGTACATTATGAGAACGGGAAATTTCATGTGCACAAAGAAATAGTGAAGAATGAAAAGGAAAATGAATCCGCCAAAGAAAAACCTTCATCCAAAAAAGACAACTCAGCCAATGATCAGTTCTGTTCATTAAGAAATGAGCAGCAGCAACAATTGTTTTACGGTAATGATTATAGCTTTTTTTTCATCCCTACCCTTCTTCACAATGATCCCCGGCAGGATTATCCTCCGCCAAAAGCATAGATCTCCCTTTTATTAAAACCCCATGGCCCGCTGCGGGGAAACAGAACTGTTATAGCTAAGACCTGCCTGGCAGCGCTTAGGCGTAGCATCACAAGAAGTTTATTTTAATTTTAAAACGGATTTATGCAACTAAGAATAGTACTAATGGCAGTGGCTTGTCTTGTCATTTCAACAACACAGGCACAAACAAACATACGGGGCAAGATAGTGGACGCCCTGAGCCGCCAGCCATTAGAAGGCGTGTCGGTAACAGATGCCAGAACAATGACGGTGAAAACCATCAGCGACGTAAACGGAAATTTTATACTGGCATCGGCAGGCAGGATCATCATCTCCTACATCGGGTACAGATCCATAACCGTTGATACGGAAAAAAATAAGGATAATATCATTGGCCTGCAGCCGGATCTTATCAGCCTGAAAGACGTGGTGCTGGAAAGCAAAGTGGCTTCCCGGTTCAGCAGCATCAGCAAGATCGATCTTGACCTGAAACCGGTTAAAAATACACAGGAATTATTACGCACCGTTCCGGGTTTATTCATTGCACAGCACGCCGGCGGCGGTAAGGCCGAACAGATCTTCTTAAGAGGATTTGATTGCGATCACGGCACCGATGTACAGGTAAGTGTGGATGGTATTCCGGTGAACATGGTTAGCCATGCCCACGGACAGGGATATGCCGATGCACACTTCATCATTCCCGAAACCATCAACAATATTGATTTTGGCGCCGGGCCTTATTATACCAAACACGGAAATTTAAATACAGCAGGTTATGTGGCTTTCTCTACTTTCAAAAACATACCCAAAAGTATGATACAGGTGGAAGGCGGACGGTTCAATACCTTCCGTACCCTGGCCATGATCGACCTTATTAAGAAGAACAAGGATAAACAAAGCGCTTACATTGCTGCCGATTATAATTATACCGACGGACCAACCCTCAGCAAACAACGGTTCAAAAGACTGAACCTCTTCGGCAAATACAATGCAATGCTTTCCGCAGCCACACAACTATCTTTCTCTGCCTCTGCATTCAGCAGCAACTGGGATGCAAGCGGACAGGTACCCGACCGGGCAGTAAAGGACGGAACCATTGACCGCTTTGGTTCAATCGATCCATCTGAAGGTGGTAATACAGAACGATACAATGCCAACCTGGTTCTTTCAACCCAATTAAAAAAAGGGGGAAACTGGCAGAACCAGTTCTTCTACAGCCGTTATATTTTCGATCTCTATTCCAATTTCACTTTCTTCCTGGCCGACCCGGTTAATGGTGATGAAATTAACCAGGCAGAGAAACGGGATATTTTCGGATACAGCAGCACCCTTACTAAAAAATACATGTTGGGAAGAGTCAGCTTGAATTCAACCGATGGCATTGGTTTGCGGTATGATGCCACCCGCAACAGCCGTTTATCTACCGCGGTGAACAGGCAGTTTATTGATAATATAAAGCTGGGTGATGTAAAGGAACTGAACGCCTTTGCATTTACCGATCAACAGCTCAGCATAGGCAGGTGGCTCATCAATGCAGGATTACGGCTTGACTATTTCAACTTCAAATACTTCGACCGTCTTGCTGCTTCGCAACTGCCATCGCAGGACAAAGCGATCCTGAGCCCCAAACTGAATATCCAGTACAGCATCAGCAAAGCCGCCCAGGTTTATGTAAAGGGTGGTAAAGGTTTTCACAGCAACGATGCCAGGGTTGTTGTTGAAAATTCAGGTAAACAAATATTGCCTGCAGCTTATGGCGCCGACCTGGGTGTGATACTGAAGCCCGTGGACAAC
>DAOQRQ010000265.1:0-4735 GCA_035355815.1 Ferruginibacter sp.
TGTTTTGCAGCAGCCTTCATTTTTGCATTCATGCCCTTTATTACATCAGCCGTGATGTTGAGAGAGGAATCTTTATACACCATATAGTCCAGCCCGGTGCCGGTGGTGAATATGTACATGTAATTCTTTTCCTTATTGTACTCCGCCAGGAATTCCCTCAGCTGTTTCTTGATATCTTCCATAATGGTGAAGCTCTTCTCATTCAGTTTCTGGCTTTGCTGTTGCTTGTAGCCGTCTATCTTCTGCTGCTGGTCTATCAGTTTTTCCTGGAAACTCTGCGCCTCTGCTTCGGTAATGGCGGCGCCCTTCTTTAAAAAATTATCCCGTTGCGCCTGCAATCCCTTGTACCCTTCTTCCTGCTGTCTTTCGATGGCTTTCATTTCATTCTCCAGTTCTTTTCTTCTATCCCTGATGAAGGTGATGTTCTCATTCAGTGAATCCAGGTCAACATAGGCCAATGCCGGCCGATGCCCCCCGCTATCAGAAACCGAAAAGGTATGATTGATCTTTGCCGCCACATCTTTCACTTTTTTTCCGGAAAAATCATAATAATACAGGTACCCTACCGCTGCCAATAACACCATATTCAATACCAGGGATAAATTTTTCATCATTCGCTTTATTTTGCGGCAATATACTCACAAACCCACAGCCGGCAATGATTTTACAAAATTTTTAGGAAAGGGTTAACGGCCATTTCCCCTCTTCAACTGAGTTGCAGCAAGGGATGAAATAAGCTGTTATTACATAATTCCTTTTATCTTACACAAAAAACAGGCTATGAACCGTTCATTTTTTATCCTGCTGATTTTGCTTTTGCCCCTGCTGTCTCTTGGCCAGGAATGGAAGAAATTTACCGATACGGCCGGCAATTTCACGGCAACTTATCCTTCCACCTGGGTGAATAAAATAAAGCAGGGCAACCGGGTATTCTTTACCTCCCCTTCTTCGGGTGAGTCGGATGCATTTTACGAGAACATCAATATTGCAGTATCCTATAATACAGCATATGGCGGAGATACAAAGATCAAAGACCTTTTCCCGGATGTGGTTACACAAGTCAGCGGATCATTCAGGGATTTTAAAGAAGAGAGCCTCCGGTATTTTAAATGGAACAATATGAATGCAGCAGAACTGATCTATTCGGGTTATAACAAAACGGACGAATCCGTTAAAGTACGCTGTACCCAGTGGTTCTGTTTTTACAAGTCGAGACTTTACCTGGTGACCTTTGTGGCAGATGCTTCAACAAATGTTCATAACAATACAGCGAAAAAAATAATGAGTGGCATTGTTTTTAAATAAGTTTAAACTATACGACATATCCTAAAATTAACAGTACAATCCCGTTTATCTATGCCGATTCCGTTACTTTTACCCTTCTGAACAGGTCATTCATCCCCGTTTATCCATGCTGTTAAAAATACTTACTGTTGCAGGACTGGCTACATTCGAAATTTATGTGGCCATCCCTACCGGCTTTGCATTCGGTCTTTCGCCGTGGACGATATTTTTTGCCAGCGTTGCGGGAGGATTGGCGGGTGTATTTGTAGCCGCTTTTTTGGGGGATAAGATCAGGGCATTTTTCTACAAGAATAAACCGGCCAAAGAAAAGAAACCGGCACACCCAATGGTACACCGCATCTGGAACAGGTACGGCATCATTGGTTTGGGTTTTTTAGGAACCATGTCTGTAGGCGCCCCAATAAGTATTGCCGTGGGCGTTGGACTGAATGCCAATCTTAAAAAACTGCTTACCTGGTGCTGCATAGGCGTAATAACCCGTTGCGTTATGTTTACTGTGATCGGTTTTTACGGATTACAGTTATTTTAACCAGTGGCAAGGTACCGGGTATACTAACAGGGTTATCTTTTCAGGAATTTGCCTGTCACCAGCTTTTCCACCACTTCATCTTTTAATCCCCGGCTGATGGGTATACGGTGCTGCCCCATGTGTATCTCGTTGCCGTTGATACTATCCACTTTTGCAGCAGAAATGATAAACGATTTGTGAACCTTTATAAAACGGGTATCCGGAAGGTAATCTTCCACTGATTTAAAGGTGAGATAACTCATGTACTTCTTATCGGTTGTGTGAATATTCACATAGTTCTGCAATGCTTCAATAAAAAGGATATCCTTGTAGAATACTTTCACCAGTTTGTTATCAGCTTTAATGAAGAAATACGCTTCCTCCACATCCTGTTTGGGTTCCGTTCTATTCACCTGCCGTACTTCAAAAAAGTCTTTTGCCTTTAGCGAAGCTTTCAGGAACCGGTCGAAGGATACCGGCTTCACCAGGTAATCAAGGGCATTCACTTCAAAACCATCTAATGCATATTGCGGGTAGGCGGTTGTAAATATTACAGCAGGCGGGTCTTTCAAGGTTTTAAAGAACTCCAGCCCGGTGATCCTGGGCATTTGTATATCCAAAAAGAGCAACTGCACATCGCCGCGGCCAATGATCTCAGTAGCTGCCAGGGCATTATCAAAAGAACCCAGCAGGTTCAGGAAACTGATATCGCTGATGTATTCCTTCAACCCGGCCCTTGCCAGTGGCTCATCATCAATAATGATACAATTAATGGTCATTACTTTCCTGTTAAATATGAATGATCAAATCTACTGTAAAAGCATTGATACCGTTCGTTATCTTCAACTGGTGTTTCTGAGGATAAAGCAGGTCCAGTCTTCTTTTAACGTTAGTGAGCCCGATACCTGAATGTTCACTGCCGGGTTTCTCTATTTCCCCTTTAGAATTTTCCAGCGTAAAATGAAAATTCCCGTTCTTCATACCTATTTCAAGTTTAATAAAATTAAGCTGGTTTTTATGATGTGAAATATGTTTGAAGGCATTTTCCACAAAAGGGATCAATAAAAGGGGTTCAATAGAAAACCCCTGTACTTCCGGGGCATAATTGAACGTTACTGCATAGTGCTCATCCTTACGTAGTTTTTGCAGGTCGATATAATCCTTCAGGTATGCTATTTCCTTTTCAACCGGAACCTTATCACCATTCATTTCATACAACTGGTACCGTAGCATGGTCGAGAATTTGTGCAGGGCTCCCCGGGCATCGGCATTATTCTTATCAATAAGAAAATATACCGAATTAAGTGAATTGAAAAGAAAATGCGGATTGATCTGCGACTTCAGGAAGTTCAGTTCTGCCTCAGCTTTTTCCTTTGCCATTTCCACCATGCGTTGCTGCATACGGGTATAGTCCATCATCAGTTTAAAGGCCGCACCGGAAAGTACCAGGAAGAAATGCGGGATCACATTATCATATATCCTTGCCTTCCAGTTACCCGACAGGTTCAGCAGCGAAGGGTTGTTGGTAACATGGCCAAGGATATTCATTTTAATGAAACTGCTGATCATTATCATGCAGAAAAAAGCAGCCCCGAACAACAGGTATCTTTTTTTGTAGAGCAGTTGAGGTATCAGCAAATAATTGGTGAGGTATACCATTAGTGCCAGGTCGCTCACTTTTATAAGGGTAACCTTAAAAGCGGTTGTCTCCAGGGCATAGTCTTCGTATCGCAAAAAATACCAGAGGCCGAATACCAGCATCCAGAAGAAAAGATGGTGCAGTTTATATCGTATAAAGAAGGCGGCGTTTTGCATAGCTCAAAAATAAAAGTACAAATTCCTGCCGGTAATCCCCTTTACAGCACCTGCTGTATTTGCGTGACGAAAGGCAGTTTTTCAGCTTGTCAAGTACAGGTATAGTTTGGTGTAAATGATTTTGACAGGGCCTGGCGGTTCATCAAATTTGTTCCGTCAAACTGATTCACCAACACCTAAACCAAATTATATGAAAAAGGTCCTATTCATCCTGGTATCGTTTGTTCTTGGCCATACCATCCTGTCGTGCAACGGACAAATAAATACCGGCATCAATAATATAAACAGGCCTTTTAAAGAAGAACTGCTTCCGGATCACAAATGGATCGAGCATACCAGCAACGCTGCTTTTCCAAAAAGCTACAATTTCCAGTTATTCAATTTCCGGGATACTCTTTGGGCCTTTCACCCCAACGGTAACTGGTTTTCGCTAAATGGTAAAGACTGGGTACAGAGTGTATTGCCTAACAGCATATCCAACCTGGCATTCCTCGACTATGTGATGTTCAATAACAGCATTATCGGCCTGGGACATTTTGAAGGAAATATTGAGCAGTATAAGTTCACGACAGAAATATTTCAAACAACAGATATGAAGACCTGGACCCTGATATCAAAAGCAAGCAACCTGCCACGCCGCTTTTTTTACCACCCCTTTGTATTCAAAAATAAAATATGGATCATTGGCGGAAGCGATGGCAGGCAGTCATTTGCAGATATATGGAATTCGGAAGATGGCGTTCATTGGGTAAAACAGGCAGATAGTATGCCGTTTGGGAAAAGAGAAGCAAGCCAGTTTGTAGTCCACAACCAAAGAGTGTATATGATAAATAACGATGTATGGTCTTCGGCAGACGGGCTCAACTGGGTGCAGGAAACCCGTGAACTGGTAAAAGGGGAAACGGTCTTTGGGCCTGCTGCGGTGGTTTATGACGGGCAGATATGGTTACTGGGCTGCAACCGGAATGGGAAATTCAAAAGTGAGATACTTACCAGTACCGATGGGAAGGAATGGACCGCTAAACGGGCGCCCTGGAGCCCAAGGGGCGGAATCGCTGCCTGCATCTACAATGATAAGATATTCATGACCGGCGGAAAGTACGGCGG
>DAOQRQ010000266.1:0-4722 GCA_035355815.1 Ferruginibacter sp.
CAAAAAAACCCAGCAGCCACTCTCCCTTTTTATCCAGGTGAAATGAGTTGTGGAATTTAGACAACCAGCTCATGAAATTATGCCGTATATCATCGCTGCCGCCACGTGTTTGTAAAACCGCCCCCGTTTGCGGATGCAGAAAGATTTCCATCGCCCTGGTTCCGTTCTTATATGATGAATCATAAATGATAAAAGAAACAGGCTGTATATCATTCTCCGCCAATGTACAATTGCTTACCTGCGAATGGGGATAATGCTTTTGTACAAGCTGGTAGCAACTGTCAACAGTAAGATTCTTTAAAAGCCGGTTCTTTACCACCGGGTGTTGATCCAGTTCATCATGAAAAACCAGTGCCGCCCCCGACAAAGACATCAGCAAAATAAACAACCCCGATACCAGGCCGGCAATACTGTGTATATAAAAGATAGAGTTTTTCTTCATCAATCCTGCTTTAACCGGTCATTAAAATTAACTTGCAATATTAATCATTCAGTCACGCAAATGAGCAATAGGGTAAAGCAATTTTTGTTCAGCTTTTTTCTGCTTCTGCAGCTATCCGTTTCTTCCCAGCATATAGATATCGATCTTCTTAAACATATCAATAAAACCGAAACGGGCTTTAAAAATACATATGCTGAACTGAGTACAGGCTCCGTGACAATAATTGGCATTGCCTCTCCCGCCGGCATTGCCCTTACCGGCTTCATTAAAAAGGACAAAAAATTAAAAATGGATGCTTTGTATATGAGTGCTGCCTTCCTGGTAAATACAGGCATCACCCAACTCACCAAACATGCTGTTAACCGAAAGCGCCCGTTTGCAGATTATCCTTTCATTAAAAGAAGGGTAAAGGAAGATGCATGGTTATCATTTCCATCAGGCCACACTTCATCGGCATTTTGTACCGCAACCTCACTGGCACTGCGATACCGCAGGTGGTATGTAATTGCTCCCGCTTATCTTATTGCAGCCAGTGTTGGCTGGGCCCGCATGTACCAGGGCGTTCATTATCCCAGCGATGTACTGGTGGGCGCCCTCGTAGGCGCCGGAAGTGCCTGGCTTGGATGGAAGGCACAAAAATGGATCTCGGGTAAGAAAGAACAAAAAAAGAAAGTTACTTTGTAACATGATCGACATTGATATCAATACACCGGCCTTGCTTTTTCCGGCCATCACCTTGTTGATGCTGGCATACACCAACCGTTTTCTTTCGCTGGCATCGTTGGTGCGGAAACTGCATGAAGAGTATAACCGGGGCGAAAGGGAAAAAAATATTTTAAAGCAGATCAAAAACCTGCGATCCCGTATCAACCTGATCCGTTATATGCAGGCACTGGGCGTTCTCAGTTTTTTGTGTTGCGTACTTTGCATGTATGCTATTTTCCGGGGCTGGAGCCTGATAGCACACTGGATATTTGCCGCAAGCCTGATCTTTTTACTTCTGTCCATCATTTTATCATTACTGGAGATCAACAAAAGCACCAAAGCGATAGAGCTGGTGCTGAGCGATATTGAAGAATTGGATAAGGAAAATATTTTTACAGATATCTTCAAGAAAAGCGAGAGTTAATCAAACTCAACCGGCTTCGTCTTTTCGTAGTTCTCATCATAGCGTACAAAAAAACGGATATAGATAACACGGCTCAGCCGCATAAGCCAGGGTTGTGTAACGATCAGCAGCAAAGTATTTAAACCCAGCCACCAGAAGATACGGTTATCATCCACCGAAATCCCTATCAATACCAGCCAGGCTACAAAAGTGGTTGCCGAAACCGCTACCGCCAGTGCATAGCTCACGTAACCGGTGCCGTACCAAAAGCCCTGCTCCAGGTCGTATTTCTGGCTACAAACCGGGCAGTTATCATGCATATCAAAAATATGGGAGAGTTTCAGGCTTTTAAAAGGATTACTGTTCTTAAACATCGGCCCACGCCTGCAACGGGGACATCTCATTGCCAATATACTCCAGTAATAATTGGGCTTTGGTTTGTTACTCATGACCGCAAAGGTACAAAAGCAGGAAGGGTTTTTTGTAACAAAAGTTACCGGCTATTTGTACTTTATCTTGAAGTAGAACATGATAAGGCTCATGGCAAGTACCATGATATTGGTATAAATGATGGCCGTATCTTTCATTAATAGCCCGTATGTAAGCCAGCAGCAAGTGCCCAGCACCAATAAGATCATCATCAGCATAGAGATGTCTTTCACCGACCTGGTCTTCCATATCCGTATCACCTGCGGTAAAAAAGTAATGGAGGTAATGGTTCCCGCTGCCAATCCTAATATCTCTGCTAATTTCATTTGGTTAGTTTAATACCGGTACTGATGCCTGTCTTTTCCGTTCGCCGATCTGCTGACGCCACATGGCAAAGTACAATCCTTTTTCTTCCAGCAGTTTTTCGTGTGTACCCGTTTCGGCCACTTCGCCTCTTTCCAGTACATAGATCCTGTCGGCATGCATAATGGTACTCAACCGGTGTGCAATTAAAATGGTCACCTGCCCTTTTTGTGATGAGATATCACGGATGGTATTGGTAATCTCTTCTTCCGTTAATGAATCCAGTGCGGAAGTAGCTTCATCAAAAATCAGCAAATGCGGTTTGCGCAGCAGTGCACGGGCAATGGAAATACGCTGTTTCTCGCCGCCGGATAATTTCAAGCCGCCTTCACCGATCATCGTATCCAGGCCTTTTTCTGCCCTTGCCAGCAACCCGGTACAACTGGCCTTCTGCAATACATCATCCAGTTCTGCCTCTGTTGCCGAGGGGTTCACAAACATCAGGTTCTCCCGGATGGTACCACTGAACAGGTTTGTATCCTGTGTTACAAAACCGATCTGTTTACGCAGGTCATCAAACCGTATCTCTGTTTCGTCTAAACTGTTGTAAAGGATCTTCCCTTCCAGCGGGCGATATAAGCCTACGAGTAATTTCATCAGGGTTGATTTGCCGGAACCCGAAGGACCTACAAAGGCAATGGTCTCCCCGATCTTTACATCAAAGCTGATGTTATTGATCGCCTTATGTGCTGCTGTCTGGTGTTTGAATGAAACGGCATTGAATGAAAGTGTTTCAATATTATTCAGCGGCTTAGGCGTAGCAGGCTCCAGTTCCGGCTGCTTCTTCATCAGGTTATGGAAATTATTCAGCGAAGCTTCTGCTTCCCGGTAAGAAAGCAGGATATTTCCGATCTCCTGCAAGGGTCCAAATACAAAGAAGGAGAATATCTGCATGGTCACTAATTGGCCTGCATTCATTTCGTCTTTAAAGATCAGGTACATTAAAACGAATAAGATCACCTGGCGTAGTGTATTTACAAATGTGCCCTGTATAAAACTGATACTCCGTATTTTTTTTACCTTCTTTAATTCGAGACCAAGTATTTTATAGGTGTTCTTGTTTAACCTTCCCACTTCCTGCTCGGTAAGACCAAGACTTTTTACCAGTTCGATATTCCGGAGTGATTCGGTGGTAGATCCGGCAAGCGCCGTTGTTTCGCCCACGATATTTTTTTGGATGATCTTTATTTTCTTACTGAGGAAGTTGGTGATCAACGTAAGCAATGTGATGCCAACCACATAGGCAACGGGTATGGTCCAGTGAATATAAACGGCTGCATACACAAATACAAATACAACCCCTATGATCACACCGAATAAAATGTTGATGAAATTATTCATAAAGCGTTCCACATCGGATCTTACCTTGGTAAGGATGGATAATGTTTCGCCGCTGCGCTGGTCTTCAAACTCCTGGTAAGGAAGTTTCATGGCATGTTGCAGGCCATCGGTAAAAACCTTGGCGCCGAATTTCTGAATGACCACATTTAAAAAATAATCCTGGAATGCTTTTGCAATACGGCTTACCATGGCCACAGATATAGAAGCGATCACGATGAACCATACGCCGGGATTCTTCCACGAAAAAGCATAAAAGAAACGATCCTCGCTGAATTGCGGATCGCTGCTTTGGTGGTCGTTGGCGAGGTTTATCAGTTTACCCAGCAGGATCGGGTCGAGCAAGGAGAAACCAATATTAATGGCAGCCATGGTGAGGGTGATTGCTACCAGCCATTTATAGGGCTTCAGGTAGCGAAGTAATACTTTCATGAAGAAAATTTAAGTGGCAAAAGTACATTGAAAGGTTTCAATGTATCAAATATTGTACAAGTTCGGGAAAAGTGACGGAAAGGCAGGGAAGTTAATGGTGAATAGTTCATAGATCATAGCCGCGGTACTATGAACCATGAACTATGAACTTTCTTACGCTCCCCACCCCTCCCTGTCCAAACTCCGGTACTGAATAGCTTCAGCCAAATGCTCCGGCTTTATGTCATCGCTGGCAGCCAGGTCGGCAATGGTGCGGCTCACTTTTAAGATTCGGTCGTAGGCCCGGGCGCTGAGGTTTAGTTTTTCCATCGCCGTTTTCAATAAGCTTTGCCCGGCGGAAGTAATGGCACAGATCTCTTTCAGTTGCTTACTGCTCATTTGTGCATTGGCATAAATGCCATCGGCTTTTTTATAGCGGTCCTGCTGTATCTCTCTCGCCTTTATCACCCGTTCCCGGATGCGGATACTTTTTTCGAACTGTTGCACAGAAGAAAGTTCATTGAAGTTAACAGGCGTTACTTCTACATGCAGGTCGATACGGTCGAGCAGCGGACCTGAGATCTTATTGAGGTATTTCTGAACAGCGCCGGGCGGACAGGTACATTCTTTT
>DAOQRQ010000267.1:0-4718 GCA_035355815.1 Ferruginibacter sp.
AAAAGAAGGCAATATGCCGTCTGGAAAAATAATGGAGGCAATAACAAAAGCCTTTGGTTCTTTTGATGAGTTTAAAAAACAATTTGCCGATGCCGGAAAGAACCGTTTCGGAAGCGGATGGGCATGGCTGTATGTTGATGCAGGAAAAAACCTGAAGATCGGATCCTCTCCTAACCAGGATAATCCCTTAATGGATATCAGCGATATAAAAGGATATCCTTTGCTTGCCCTGGATGTTTGGGAGCATGCCTATTATTTAAAGTACCAGAACAAAAGAGCCGATTACATCGATAACTGGTGGAACGTGGTGAACTGGAATTATGTGCAGCAGCGGTTTGATAAAATGAGTTAATGAGATATACGCTAAGAGTACATCCTTCGACAAAAGCCCGGAAGAGGAAAATAGAAAGTTTAAGCCTCTCTTTCAGGTCCTTTGCTCAATTGAGCCCTTAGCCAAAAACTAATCATGAAAAAATTACTGCTTCCTTTATTCTTCATTGGCACTATTGCAATGATTGTGGTAATGGCTAAAACAGGCGCTGCATTAAAAACAGCCGCTACACCGCACGGCATACTTGACCTTGAATTTGCTTACGATACAGCTAAAACAGCTGCAGTGATCAATGCCTGGGCTCCTGTAAATGGCATAGATAATATTGCCGCAGCAAAAGCAAATACCTATTTCGACTTCCTCTTCCTGTTCTTTTATTCCATATTCCTGTTTCTTGCCTGCAGAAAAATTGCACAAAACATAAAAGGGCCGGTTGCTAAAGCCGGAAATGCAATTGCCACCGGAGCCTTGCTGGCCGGGCTTCTTGATATACTGGAAAACCTGGGGATGCTTATTTCCCTGGGCGGACATGTATCAGGCACCATTGCTTTTCTCACCACATTCTTCTCTGTAATTAAATGGGGGTTGGCGATAATTGCCGTATTGTATGTGCTTACTGGTTTGCTTACCCTGGGTTGGCAGCGAATCAGGAAATAATAACGGAATTCCCTAAATGGGCTCAGCCTTTGCATTAGGCAGAACCCCAAGCAGGTCCAACTAAAACAAAGGCTGATGGATTGACAAACAATCTGCTGCAAATATATAAGTGTAAATCAGAACCACTCCAGGCAGCGAATGATTTTATTCATAAAGAATTGTTAGAAAATTATTACCACCGGTTCACCTGATCCCGAGTTTCTTTTTCACTTTTTCTGTAATGTCATCCTGCTCAGGAAAAACAATGGCCTGTTCCTTGTAAAGAACATGGGCATAGCCGTTTTCTTTCGCCACGTCTTGTATCGCTTTCAGCATTTTTTCCCGGATGGGCTTCAATTGCCTTTCTTTTTCCGCCTCCAGCGACCGGTTCAGTTCCTGTTCCTTATTGCTTAGTTCACTTATCTTTTCCTGCAGGTCCCTTCTTTTCGCTTCCTTCACCGCAGGAGTCATTTTTGCAGAATCGTTCACAAATTTGGCATAGGCATTATTCAGCATGTTCTGCTGATCCTGGTAAGAGTCTGCCAATGCCTGCTGGTAAGCAGCCACGGCAGAATCGGCTTTCAATACATCGGGCATCGCTGCAAAAACATTGTCGGCACTCACATAACCGATCTTTCCCTGGGCATTAACCCGGCCAATCAGCAGGGCTATGCAGGCTGTAAGCAGAAAAAATAATCTTCGTTTCATAAAATCAATTTAGCTGGTAATACTTATTGTCTGAATTTTCTAATGCCGGAAATGATCATCAGTAAGCCGATAATGCCAAATATGGAAGCTGTTGTGGTTTTGCCAAATGTCTTCAGCAGCCAGTTCAGGTTCTGCACCCGGGTAGACAGTGAATCCGGATACATAGTATGGGCAATAAAATATATGAATACCCCGGCGCCAACCACCACCAGGCCGGTCACAATCATGGCGACTCCATTAAATTTGTCAGGCGTCATTATTATTCCCGTTTGGAATTGCTGTTAAACCAGGTATTGACATAATTGTAAATCTACTCTCCCTTACTTTCAGGCCAATACCCTTGACAGGGTATTTTAAAGTTGAAAACCACTTATCTTCGTTTCCCTAAAATCAACTATTATGTCACCCGTTTGGAAAGACTACCAGGAAAAAAATAAAGACCGCTTTTTAAATGAAATGATGGACCTGCTCCGCATTCCTTCCATCAGCGCCAAGAGCGAACACAAAGCCGATATGCTGAAATGCGCCGAAGCCGTGAAGAAAAGTTTGCTGGATGCCGGTTGCAGTAAGGCCGAAGTAATGGCCACCGACGGCCACCCTGCGGTATATGGCGAAAAGATCATCGACCCTTCCAAACCAACCGTGCTGGTATATGGCCACTACGATGTTCAACCACCCGAACCCCTGGAACTTTGGACAAACCCTCCTTTTGAACCCACCATCATTGATGGAAAAATATTTGCCCGTGGCAGTGCCGACGACAAGGGACAATTTTACATGCACGTGAAGGCACTGGAAATTCTGAGCAAAACGGATTCCATGACCACCAACATAAAATTTTTAATTGAAGGGGAAGAAGAAGTAGGCTCACCCAACCTGGGAAAATTTGTGGCAGCGCATAAAGATCTTTTAAAAGCAGACGTGATACTGATCAGCGACAGCTCGATGCTGAGCATGGAAAATCCATCGCTTGATACCGGTGTACGCGGGCTGAGTTATATACAGGTGGAAGTGACCGGCGCCAACCGTGACCTGCACAGCGGCACTTATGGCGGCGCTGTGGCCAACCCCATCACTATCCTCTCGAAAATGATCGCCAGTTGCCACGATGAGAATAACCATATTACCATTCCCGGGTTTTACGACGATGTGGTGGTGGCCGGCCCCGAAGAAAGAGCCCTCATAAACAAAGCTCCTTATGACGAAAAAGAATACATGGATGAACTGGGCGTAAAAGAGCTCTGGGGCGAAAAAGGATACAGCACGTATGAAAGAACCGGCATACGTCCCACCATTGAAGTGAATGGTATCTGGGGTGGCTATACCGGTGAAGGGGCAAAAACAGTACTTCCTTCAAAAGCCTATGCAAAGATCTCAGCCAGGCTGGTTCCTAACCAGTCTTCTGATAAAATCACCGAAAAATTACTGGCTTATTTCAGATCCATAGCCCCAAAATCGGTGGAGGTAAAAGCAGAACTGCATCACGGAGGCGAACCTTATATGACACCGATCGACAGCAAGGGTTACAAAGCCGCTGCCAAAGCTGTAGAAACAACTTTTGGCAAAGCGCCCATCCCGGTTCGTGGTGGCGGAAGCATTCCCATCTGCTCCATCCTGGAAAAAGAACTGGGCATTAAAATCATTTTCATGGGCTTTGGGTTGGATAATGATAACCTGCACAGCCCGAACGAAAAATATAATATTGAGAATTACTACAAGGGCATTGAGACCATTCCCTATTTTCATAAGTATTTTGCGGAGATGGGTTGATTTGGCTATTTGAAAATCTGGCAATGAGATGGTTTAGAGAATTTATCCTGGTAATAAATTTGCCGGGATTTTTTATTCCAGGCAGCAGAAACTCCATTAAACTTCAATAGCAGGTTTATCCTTAGGAACGAAGAAAGGCACTCTTGTACTTTATATCTTTACTCCACGCTTTCGAGCGAACCGGCGTTAACCATAAACCCATCAACTCATGGCAAAAGCTGCAAAGACACAACCAGCACTTACCGCAAAAGAATTTATTGAACGGCTGAAAGCCCTGCAATCAGACGTGGAATTAAAAAAGATCCAGCGTTATTTTAAATCGGGTGACGGGGAATACGGCGCTGGCGATAAATTCATGGGTGTAAAAATGGGAAGCCTGTTTGTACTGGCTAAAGAATTTGCCGGTATGCCGGTTAAGGAATTGGAGAAATTGCTGGAAAGTCCCATTCATGAAGTAAGGGCAGGTGCCATCAGTATCATGGATAAGGAATCGAGGAATAAAAAAATTGATACTTGCCGCCTGGAAGAAATGTACAAACTGTATCTGCGCCGCCACGACCGGGTGAATAACTGGGACCTGGTTGACTTGGGTTGTTTATATATGACCGGCTGTTACCTGTTTAACAGGTCACACAGCATTCTATATAAACTTGCCCGCTCAAAAAATATATGGGAAAGGCGTACCGCTATATTAAGCACCTGTTATTTTATCCGGCAGGGAGATGTTGACGATACATTTAAAATTGCTGAGTTATTGGTAAAAGACAAAGAAGACCTTATACACAAAGCCACCGGCTGGATGCTTCGCTTTGCCGGTGATAAAGACAAGCAGAAACTGAAAAGTTTTTTAGATAAATATGCGGCCACTATGCCCCGTACCCTGCTACGTTATTCCATAGAGAAACTGGATAAGAAACAGCGGGAATATTATATGAATATGAAAAAGACACCCTGACCGAATAATGCTGACCTACACAGGTTTATAAGCATACTGTCTTTCCATGTGGTTCGACTGGTAAAGACCAGTCTATTGCATTTCCATTAAACTGGCGTATTTTCGATACTCAAAAAATCACCATGACCAAATTATACAGTCTTGCAGTTATATTTATTACCACGCTGGTTTCCTGCGGAGGCAGCAATAAAGAAGATGTTGTTGATAAGGACCTGATGAAAGCGGCCGAAGAGATCAAAGCCACACAAAAGCAAGACACTGTACCAACTGCAACTGCCATCACGCAACCTGCAGCAGCCGTTACCCCCGGGACCATTC
>DAOQRQ010000268.1:0-4699 GCA_035355815.1 Ferruginibacter sp.
CACCAGCTACCTTAACGGTATTGCTTGCCAGGTTTGAGCTATAACGCTCTTCTGTATACGTAGTATTCTGCTGCTTCCTGTAGGTTGCAGATAAAGAGAAACTGTTGCTGAATTTATAAGTCAGAGAAACATCTCCAAACAGCCTGTCTGCTCTTGAAGTATTATCAACCAGGTCAAACCATGTGTAAGGACTAACCCAATAGTAAGCGCCGAAAAACTCGGTAGGCTTGGCCGGGTTATAGGTGTTTGGATTCTGGTGATTCCAGCTTGCTTCAACACCGGTTGGTGTTTTCAGGTCTTTTAACTCTTTCAGGATACCCATGTCCACATTGCGGTGGAACCACTGGTTGAATGAACCTGAAGTAGAGTTTGCATAAGAATCATCAAATTCTCCTTTGATGTTTGTTGAAATGTAATTGATATTAGCTCCCAGAGTCAAACGGTTAGTAAGATTGATAGTAGAGTTAATATTGAAGGTATTCTTCTTCAACCAGGTTGTAGGCAATAATCCTTTTACATTGATATTACCATAAGAAGCCCTGACACTGATCGCATCAGTCACTTTAGAGAAGTTGATGTTATTATTAACCTGCTGCTGGGTATTATAATATTCCCTTGCATTGTTAGGTTGAGGAGTTAAAGCAGCTGTTTTGTAAGAACGCTCGTGTCCGCCATACCATGCATACCATGGAATATATTCCTGGCCTACCATGCGTGGACCCCAGCTAACGTCCTCAGAATAATCATTATAATATTTGCCACTAAGCGCTTTCCATCCTTCCGGATCACCTGCTTTCCAGATATACTTTTTCATATCATATCCATCACCACCAGCATATGAGTTCTGGTAGTTAGGTAATATATATACGTTATCGAACTGAACACCTGAATTGATCTCGATGCCAATTCCTTTTGTAGACCTTTTACCTTTCTTAAGCGTCATAACAATAGCACCGTTAGCACCTTCTGGTCCAAACAAAGCGGCTGCACTAGGTCCCTGCAATACCGTGATATCTTCGATATCATCAATATTGATATCGTTTGCATTAGGTAAAATGGTACCATCTACTACGTACAGAACCTGAGAACCATATGTTCCATCGCCATTAGAGAATCCGCTTTCACCACGTAAACGCACGTTGTTTTGTGTTCCCAGTTTACCAGAAGACTGGCTACGAACCTGGATACCGGCTACTTTACCGGCCAAGGCATCGTTCACACTGGTGTTACGCACCGGGTTAAGGGCATCAGCCCCGATCACCTGCGCATTTGAAGAAGTACTTCTTGAAGTACGCTTGATACCGAAAGCACTTGTTACTACTACTTCTTTAAGATCGGTTCCGCCTTTTTCCAAAACAATGTTCAACACGTTTTGGGTTCCAACAGGAACTTCGGCTTCCTTATAGCTTGCACCGGAAATAACCAGCGTAGCGCCAGAATTGATCCGGATAGAGTACGCACCGTTAGCATCCGCTGAGAGACCGGTTTGCGTTCCCTTAATTTTTATTGTTGCAAAAGAAACCGGGTTACCGTCAGCATCAGTAACCTTACCGGTCACCACCCGGCTTTGAGCAAATACTAACACTCCGCAGAGCATGAGCATTGTAAACAGTGTTAAAAATCTTCTCATGTGCATTTAGATTGAGTTTAATGATGTGTAAAAATAAGGATAATTTCTTAACGTCAAAATAATGTTAAATTAATTTCCCTCGTATTTCTATCTCCTTATAGGACAGTTAGCGGGGTCAATCTGCTGCATACCACCGGAAAAATGTTAAAACTTATACAATGCCTGGATTTTTATTTCACTTTTTTGGTTGGACTGAATTTCGTCAAGTCCACTACCAGTAAAGGTTTTATTGCTATAAATAGTTTGAGACCATCGAAGCCAGACCGCTATTTTTTTTAGCGGCTCATAATTGATATTTATATAATATCTGTACCCCTTTTCATAGAAAACAGGGATGGAATAACCGTAAAGAACATCATTTTCATAGGCATACAACCGGCTGTTGTAACCACCCGTTTCAAAGTAATGCAAGCGTAGGTTTCCGGAGAATGGTTTAAGAACAGGTTTGTACAGGAGATCAAAGAAGACCAGGAAACCCTCTTCGGGCATTTGCCCTCCCATGTCGAACCAAACTATTTCGGTCCTGTTCCGGAGCGTTATTTCCCGGCTTATCCGGTAACTGACCTGTGTTCGCCAGTTTTTCCTTGACTGCTGCAATACCGAAGGAAGAGTAAGTCCTGCCGGGTTACTATTAATGCCTTTTGATCCGGAATGATACCTTGTATATATCTCCAGTCTTTTCCCGGGCCTGTACGTGAATTGAAGCAGGTAATCTGAACCGCCGGAAGCTGCATCCACCCGGTATTTCAGCCAGGGGAACTTATAAATATCGGCATAGGCATCAATGCAAAGAGCTGCAGCAGGCCTGATGGATATCCCGGCATACAATCCCTTTTCATTCACCGGATAGGTGTTTTCTGTAAAGGCAGATGTGTACAGAGACTGGTACGAGCGGGAAATATTCCGGTACAATACCGCCAGGTCGGCAACCGACGAAACGGAAGCCATCAACCCGTTTACAAATGCCATATCCATTGAAGAAGTAAAAGCTGCTTCGCCAAAAAAATGCATATTCCGGAATGTATAGCTGTAATTAACACTGTAATTTCCTGAACCCCTCCCCGATAAAGCATACTTGTTATACGGATCAGGGGACTTGATCAACGGCAACTTAAACTGGTAATGAATCCCATTCACTCCCAGGTGCAATCTTTTATAACGGTACGATATGTTGGCGCCAAAAACCAGTTGTGTTTGAATGCCTTTATCTGCTGTTTCGCTTGTTGTGCGGTGATAACCGGATGTTTGCAATGACGATACATGATCATTTTGATCCCGGGAAGTATCCGCAACAAAATTGGCATCGATCTTTTTATAAGAAGCAAAAACCGTTGCCTGCCATGATCTTTTCCCAATCGTTATCCCTACTCCCCGGTGAAAATTTGTTTCTGCTGCGGAATTATAAGGACGCAGTACCGGTGATTCTCTTTTTATATTGAGTACATCGGCGCTTTTTTTAAAGGCCAGGCTTTGCCATTGTACCAAACCCTGGCCCATGTTTACGGTAAAATCGCCGATCGCCAGCGACTGAATGATCCCGGTTTTACGAACGAACAAATGAAAAGAATAAAAATCGAACCCGGCTTTCTGTTTGCCTTTGAAGAATTGTTCACCGGCATCTTTTTCTGCCAGCATTCCATACTGTACTAAATTCCTGTAATTGTATTTATACCGGAGCATTAATTTTTGCGGAGAGCCGGGATAAAAATTGCTGGCCGTTGATGAATCAAGTAAATATCCTTTTGATCTCTCCAGCACCTGCGATGCCCGAAATAATAAAGTATGCTCCCCTTTTCGTAAGCGGTTTTTCAGTGAACCGGCTTCTTCGGTAACTTCACTAACGGTAATATATGGCCTAAGTTTTCGTATCGTATACAGATCCCACGCTGGCAAGGCCTGCAGCTCATACACATCAATCAGTTTTCCAACCAGTTCCCTGTACAAAATAAGGTTCTGCACCTGTACCGGGGTAAGTATCCTTAGTTCGCTGAGTTCATTCACATCTGCCCGGTTAAGATCAACCGGATGTTTTAAGAACTGTTGCATTTGTTGCAGGTAAGCATCATCTTCTGTTTCCACATCTTCATTATTTTCTGTGTTGTTTTCCAGTTGTTGCTCAACAGTATTGGCTGTTGTTTCTTCAACCTGCGACCGTACATGCAGAGAAATAAAGAACAGGATACTTATGCTGATCAGTCTTTTCATTGCTTCTTGCTTTTAAAATGAATGAGCAATAAAATACCCGGAGAAAAACCCAGTTGCGGATGATAGCCGGATGAAATATCCAGGCGAAGATCCTTCCAGCCAACTCCGGCGCCTGCATAAACCATCGTTGATCCGCTGGCAAATCCCGCTCTAATAAAAAACTGTTTGGCAAAATGATATTGAAAGCCGGCAATAACATCCACCGGCTTGTCTTCTTCCTTAATGACCTCTGCCCCGATAAAAAATCTATCGGAAGCATCATAGCCTATTCCCATTTTATAAACCGATGCAAGCTTTTCTATACTGAGCGGAGCCGAAGTATTGAGCGGAGCCGAAGTATTGAGCGGAGCCGAAGTGCCCAGCTTCCCTCCTACAGGATTATACACATGAATCCCTGCATTTAATTTATCCGACAGATGCATGATGGCACCCAGTTCGAAAAAGATGGCAGATGCATTACCGTAAGCAGGAATTTTATACCCATAATAATTAAACTGAACACCCACATCCATAAATTTTCCCAACTTCCTTGCATAGGCCAGCCCCATCCTGGTCTCATTAAAATTTTTAAACCCGGCATAAGTAAGTTGCAATCCAAAATTTCCTAACCGGCTTGGAAGGGCTGCGCCCAATGTATACACACTGGTTTCTTTCAGCATAAATCGTCTTTCGCCAAAAACCCCAATGCCGGCCTGTTTTAATTGCGCCAGTGCCGCCTGGTTGCCGGTAAAAGACAAGGCATCGTTTTGTTGCAGGCTGTAAGCCGATAAACTGGTATAGGGTTGCGATACAGGATAGCGCAGTGATTGTGCTACAGCTGGTAAAAGACCGGATAAGCAAACCATTACCATCAGTTCAATTTTC
>DAOQRQ010000269.1:0-1734 GCA_035355815.1 Ferruginibacter sp.
CTATCTCGAAGCCGGCGCCGATATCATCGGTGTTTCGGCAAATATGCCCCTTTCCGGAAGTGAAATTGAAAAAAGCATTACTTCCCTGGGCCGGTCATTCAAACCCTATCAATGTGATTTCAGCGACCGGGCATCTCTCAAAAATTTTATCGGAAAAGTTACGGCAGAAAATAGCCGGATCGATATCCTGGTAAACAACGCCGGCATGATACTGCGTAACCCGGCTGCAGAACACAGCGATGAATTTTGGGATAAAGTGATCGATGTAAACCTGAATGCACAATTCATTCTTTCAAGGGAGATCGGAAAGAAGATGATAGAGCAGGGAAGCGGCAAGATCATTTTCACCGCTTCTTTGTTAAGCTTCCAGGGCGGTATCAATGTACCCGGTTATGCCGCCAGTAAAGGAGCCATCGCCAGCCTGGTAAAAGCACTTGCCAACGAATGGGCATCCAAAGGAATAAACGTGAACGGCATTGCACCTGGTTATATCGCCACCGATAATACCGAGGCCCTGCGCAATGACCCGGAAAGAAGCAGGTCCATTTTAAGCCGCATACCGGCAAACCGTTGGGGAGAACCCGATGATTTTAAAGGCGTGACCGTTTTTTTAGCCAGCGCCGCCAGCGATTATATGAACGGAACGATCGTAACAGTTGATGGAGGATGGATGGGGAGATAGCACCTCACCGCAACCCCTCTAATCCAGAGCGAGGCCGAAGGAAGGAGAGGGAACCCGAAGATGAAAGCGGAGATCAGTACGAAGAATAAATCGCTGAAAAGAATTGTTGTTAGAATTAATGTTGAGAAAGGTTATCATGGTGAAAAGTAAAAAACAAATGTTTAATTAATAAAACGGAGTCCCACCTCCCTCTCCTCCAGGAGAGGGAATGAGGGTGAGGTAGAATTAAAAATTAAGAATTAATGCAGATAAGATTTCACAACAGTGCAAAAGAAGTAAGTACGATGACGACTGAGGAGTTGCGCAGTAACTTTTTGGTTGAATCATTGATGCAGGCAGATTCACTGAACCTGGTATACACACATTACGACCGCATGATCATCGGTGGTATTGTGCCGGTTACTAAAACCATAAACCTGCCCACCTACGAAGCCTTAAAAGCAAAATACTTTTTAGAAAGAAGAGAGCTGGGTATCATCAACGTTGGTGGAGACGGGGAGATAAAAGTGAATGGCAAAACCTATGATGTGAACCGGCTCGATTGCCTGTATGTTGGAAAAGGAACAGAAAAGGTTTCTTTCAAAAGCAAAAAGAAAGAGAACCCGGCTAAATTTTATTTACTGTCGGCGCCGGCGCATCATCCATACGCCACCAGGTTATTGAAAAAGGAAAAAGCCATGCCAACCGAAATGGGTGCTGTGGCAACCGCCAACCAGCGTACCATTTACAAATACATTCATGCAGCCGGTATAAAAAGCTGCCAATTGGTAATGGGACTTACCATCTTAAAAGAAGGAAGCGTGTGGAATACCATGCCCACGCATGTGCACGACCGGAGGATGGAAGCCTATTTTTATTTCGACGTACCCAATAACCAGAAAGTAATTCACCTCATGGGAGAACCTACACAAACAAAACATTTGGTAGTAAGCAATGATGAAGCCATCATCTCTCCGCCGTGGAGCATTCACAGCGGGTGCGGAACCAGTAATTATGGTTTTATCTGGGGAATGGGTGGTGAGAATTCGGATTATGCCGATATGGATATGGTG
>DAOQRQ010000269.1:1834-4691 GCA_035355815.1 Ferruginibacter sp.
GTCATCACCGGCTTTTCCTTTCTATTACCCGAAAGAAAAGTAACGGTATTTCTCATCGGCGACAGCACCATGGCCAATAAACCACTCGATGATAACCCGGAAAGGGGGTGGGGTATGTACCTGCCTAAATACCTTACCGATGAAGTGGAAGTGCAGAACCATGCCGTGAACGGCAGAAGTACCAGGAGCTTTATCAATGAACATCGCTGGGATACCGTGATGAGCCGCCTGAAAGCAGGTGATTATGTGATGATACAGTTTGGTCATAACGACCAGAAAGTGGAAGACAGCAACCGCTCTGCCCCTGCGCATACCTTGTACCGGGAAAATCTTATGCGCTTTGTAAATGATGTAAGAAGCAAAGGCGCCAACCCGGTTCTGATAACACCCGTGATGCGGCGGAAATTTGATGCCGATGGAAAATTTGTTGACCAGCATGGCGATTATCCCGGTGTGGTGAAAGAAGTGGCGGCAGCAATGAATGTTCCGTTGATCGACCTGCACAAAAGCAGCGAAGCATTGATCGTGAAAGAAGGCGTGGAGGGTTCTAAAAGATTATTCCTGCATATTGCAGCCGGCCATTTTAAAAATTACAAGGGCAAGGGGGAAGACAATACACACTTCAGTGAATACGGCGCTGCCTCCATGGCTTCCCTGGTTTGCCAGGGCATTAAAGAGCAGAACATCAGCCTGGCAAAATTCCTGAAGCCATCTGATTTTAATGAGAAGTTTTCCTTTGAACTTCCAAAGATCTATGCCCCGCATTTTAAAAGAGATACATTCAACATCATGAACTATGGCGCCGTTGCCGATGGAATGACACTTAATTCATCAGCCATCAATAAGGCCATTGAAGAATGCGCCGGCAAGGGCGGCGGAACGGTGCTGATCCCAAGGGGTTCTTTTGTTACCGGTCCCATCCTTATGAAAAGCAATATCAACCTGCACCTGGCTCAAGGTGCGTTGGTGATCTTTAGTTCCGACTTTAACCAATATCCACTTGTTGTATCCACGTTTGAAGGAGTGGAAGCGGCCCGCTGTCAGTCACCGGTAACAGCAGAGAACTTAGAGAACATTGCCATCAGCGGCGAAGGCATCATGAACGGAAATGGTTTTTACTGGAGACCGATCGGTAAGAATAAGATGACCGAAAGCGAATGGAAGGCGCACCAGAAAAAGTATGGCGGCGTGCTTACAGAGAACCAGCAGGGATGGTACTCCTCTGCCAAAGCCTTAAAGGGATTTACGGATAAAACCATCGGTAAACTGGCTGGCGGAAAAAAACTCAGTGACTTTGAAGATGTAAAAGATTTTCTTCGCCCCAACATGATCCGCATCTTCAATTGCAAAAATGTACGCATACAGGATGTGACCTTTGAAAATTCGCCGGCCTGGACAACCCATGTTCAGTTCAGCGAACACATCACCATAAAAAACCTGACGGTAAAAAATCCCTGGTTCGGCGCCAATACCGATGCGTTGGATCTCGAAAGCTGTAAGAATGCACTGGTGGAAGATTGTCATTTTGATACCGGCGACGACGGCATCACCATCAAGAGCGGAAGGGATGAAGAAGGAAGACGCCGCGGTATTCCCACCAAAGATGTGATCGTGAACAACTGCGTGGTGTATCATGCACATGGTGGATTTGTAGTAGGCAGTGAAATGAGTGGCGGCGTAAATAATATGTTTGTAAGCAACTGCACGTTTATAGGCACCGATATCGGCCTTCGTTTTAAAACAACCAGGGGAAGAGGCGGCCTGGTGGAGAATGTGTATGTGAATAAAGTAGACATGAAAGACATTGCAGCCGAAGCCGTGCTGTTTGACATGTATTATATGGCCAAAGACCCGGTTGTTTTATCCGGGGAAAAAAGAGAACCACCCAAAGTAGAAGTAAAGCCGGTGGATGAAACCACGCCGCAATTCCGCAATTTTTATTTCCGCAACATTACCTGCAACGGCGCCGCCAAAGGAATTTTGGTAAGAGGTATTCCGGAAATGCACATAAAGAATATCTGGATAGAGAATGCCGTGCTGCAGGCCAATGAAGGCATCGACATACAGGAAGCCACCAACATCAACCTCAAGAACATCACCATGATGAGTAAGAATACCAACCCGGTAGCATACATACTCAACAGCGATAGTATTACCATTGATGGGTTGATATATAAAGACAGCGCCGATGTACTGGCCATTGTGCAGGGCGACCGCACCAGGAACGTGAACATATTTAATACGGATGCAACAAAAGCGAAGCAGAAATTAAATGCCGGTTTCGGTTCCACCGATGCTGCGGTAAGCTGGATGAAACAGCCGGTGGTGGAAGAAAAGAAAAAGAAAACAAAAGTAAAAGCAAAGAAAGAATAAATGAAACGAATATCGCTCATACTTCTCTTATTGGTAACTGTTGCTGCAGCGATTGCCCAGCAAAAGCCCTATTCGCAACAGATGGCACAAACCGCCATGCGTACCTGGCCCGATTCATTTTCTGTAGTGCCCGGCAGGCCTGCCCGCTGGAGTTACGACCAGGGCGTGATACTAAAAGGCATTGAAGGTATCTGGAAACTGTATGGCGATGCAAGCTATTATAATTATATCCAGCACAGCATGGATTATTATGTGAACGACGACGGTACGATAAAAGATTACAGAAGAGATGAGTTCAACATCGACCATACCAATAACGGCAAAGTGCTGATGATGATCTACAATGTTACCGGGAAAGAAAAGTATAAGAAGGCGATCGATAATATCCGCAGCCAGTTCAACGATCATCCAAGAACAAAGGAAGGCGGTTTCTGGCACAAGAAGATATATCCCTGGCAGGTTTGGCTGGATGGATTGTACATGG
>DAOQRQ010000270.1:0-4689 GCA_035355815.1 Ferruginibacter sp.
GCAGTGATCGCGGAAGAATATAACTACCTGGCAAACCCATTACACCCCGATTTTAAAAAGATCAGGATCAGTAAAACAAAATCGTTCTGGCCCGATGAAAGGCTTTTTAATACCTGATGAATAAAACCTACCTTCTCCTGGGCAGTAATATGGGCAACAGTAAGATTCAACTGCTGAAAGCCATTTCATTAATTGAAAAGAAGATCGGTAATATAATCCGGCAATCAAGTCTCTATTCAACTGCCGCCTGGGGAAATACCAACCAACCCGATTTTTTAAACCAGGTGATCGTTGTTGAAACAAAAAGAACAGCCGTTGAAACCATGCAGGTAATCTTAGCCATTGAAAAAAAGATGGGCCGGGTACGTACTGTGAAAAATGCACCACGCATCATCGACATCGATATCTTATTCTTCAATAAAGAGATAATTGACGAAGCAGGTCTGCAGGTTCCGCACCCGCAGATACAAAACCGGCGTTTTGTGCTTACTCCCCTTAATGAACTTTCTCCAAACTTCAAACACCCGGTACGTAAAAGATCTGTTCACTATCTTTTTATACACTGTCCCGATAAGCTGAATGTGAAAAAGTTTTAACGGCATAAAAGCCCTTTCCCCTTATTTTGCAGTCCGCTTTCACAATGCATGAAGTATAACTTTGTAACCATAGAAGGAAATATCGGCGCCGGTAAAACCACGCTGGCGCATTTATTAAGCAAACATTTTAATGCAAGACTGGTGCTGGAAGAATTTGCCGACAATCCCTTTCTGCCAAAGTTTTACGAGAACCCGGGGCAGTATGCTTTTCCGCTGGAACTGTTCTTTATGGCCGAACGCTATAAGCAGTTAAAAGAACTGTTGCAGACAAAAGATATGTTCCAGAACATCACCGTATCCGATTACCTGTTTACCAAATGCCTGCTGTTTGCCAAAGTGAACCTTCCCGAAGAGGAGTTTCGGCTTTATCAAAAACTGTTCGAGATCATCAACCCGCAGATCGTTCAGCCCGATATTCTCATCTACCTGCATACCCCGGTAAAAAAATTACAGGAAAATATCCGAAAGCGTAACCGGGGATACGAACAATCCATCCCCAATGATTACCTTTTTAAGCTACAGGAAACCTATACACAGTACATCAAGCAGCATAATATAAAAACGCTTTTTGTAGATGCAGGCAATGCCGATTTTCTCGGCAACGAAGAGCATCTCAACGTTATAATTGACGCCCTGGATAAAGAATACGACGAAGGGCAACATTATATAACTTTGCCGGGATAAATAAAATGAACAGCGACAAACTCCCCGCCGAATTCAGGAACTTCATCTTTGCCCGTCTTTTCTTTGTACTGGGGTTACGCATGATAACCACTATTGTCATCTACCAGGTATTCCACCTGGCCAATACCTATATGGTGGGTTTTGCCGGCCTGGCCGAATTTGTTCCGGCAGTTATCGCTGCAATCTATGCCGGCCACTACATTGACAAACACAACAAAAAGAATATTCTCGTTTGGGCCTATATCTTTTATATGTTATGCGGACTTACCCTCGCATTGATAAGCCTGCCTTATTTCAATCTCTCCAATGCAACAAAACTCAGCGTTATATTATTCACTGTTTTCTGCACCGGCATCATCCGGTCTTTTGCCGGACCTGCCGCCAACAGTATGATCGCTGCCATTGTTTCCCGGGAGCAATTACAAAAAGCCATCTCGTATAATTCATCTACCTGGCTTATCTCTTCCATTGGCGGTCATGCCATCGGCGGTTTGATGATCGCAGCCATAGGTATTTCCAATGCCTACTTCGTAACAGCTGCACTGATCTTAACTGCGGGTATATTCGCTTTGCAGTTAAAACCAAAGCCGCCCGTAATCGTCAATCAAAACGAACCCATGTTCACTGCCATAAAGAACGGCTTTGCCTTTGTGTTCAATAATAAGAACCTGCTGGGCGTAATTTCGCTCGATCTTTTCGCCGTATTGTTTGGCGGCGCTGTTGCCTTTATTCCCGAAGTAGCATCCAACGTATTGCATACCGGCCCCATTGGTTATGGCTTTTTAAATGCAGCCATGGACCTGGGCAGTCTTATCAGCATGGGCATCCTGGTAAAATACCCCATGCGGCATAAACAAGGACTGAAAATGCTATTGGCTGTTGCCGGCTTCGGCATCTGCATCATCATCTTTGGTTTATCAAAATGGTATTGGCTCAGTTTTGCTGCCTTGCTGATCGCAGGATTATTTGATGCGGTGAGTATGGTGGTACGGGGCACCATCATGCAACTATTCACACCCGATGAACTGAGGGGCCGTGTAGCTTCCATCAATCTTATCTTCATCAATTCCTCCAACGAACTTGGTCAATTTGAAAGCGGCGTTACCTCCCGCTGGTTCGGCACCTTACCGGCCATCATTTTTGGCGGGACTATGTCAATGCTGGTGGTTGCCGCCACCTGGATAAAATTTCCTAAGTTGAGGAAGCTGGAATACTAAACGCCATGACGAGGAAGTATTACGAAGCTATCTACCAATTACGAAGCAATTATTTTGGTATCACTCCCTGCTTAAAAAACATTTAATTACAATTCTCTAAATTCGTCCTGATGATACAGGATAACCTCTTCTTAATACTGCTGCTTTTGTTTTTAGTGAGCATGCTTTTCATGCTCAGCCAGAAAATAAAAATATCATACCCCATCCTGCTGGTACTGGCCGGGCTGGGCATTGGCTTTGTTCCTGCCATGCCCCTGGTAAGTCTGCAGCCCGAAATTGTTTTTCTCATCTTCCTGCCACCGCTCTTATACGCCGCTGCCTGGAATACTTCCTGGAAAGATTTCTGGCAAAACCGCCGGCCCATCAGCCTGCTTTCGTTCGGCCTGGTGATCTTTACTTCCACCGCTATTGCTTTTTTATCCAATGCCATCATTCCCGGCTTTCCCCTGGCTTATGGTTTTTTACTGGGCGGCATTATTTCGCCACCCGATGCAGTAGCAGCCACTTCTGTATTGCAGGGCCTTCGCATACCCAAACGTATTGTAACCATTTTAGAAGGCGAAAGCCTTATCAACGACGCTTCTTCTTTGATTGTTTTTCGTTTTGCACTGGCGGCCATTGTTACCGGGCAGTTCAGTGTGATGGAAGCCACTGGTGAATTTTTTATGGTGGCCGGGCTGGGCCTGGGCATCGGCATCGCCATTGCATTCATCATTTACTGGGTACACCGCCTGTTGCCAACCGATGCCAGCATTGATACGGCCATCACCCTCATATCGCCGTATATCATGTACCTGGCGGCCGAACATTTTCATCTTTCCGGCGTAATGGCCGTGGTGAGTGGTGGTTTGTTTTTGAGCTACCGGGCCAACCGCATCTTTTCATACAATACCAGGATACAGGCTTACTCCGTTTGGGAAACATTGATCTTTTTATTGAACGGACTTGTATTCATTCTCATCGGCCTGCAACTTCCTTCCATCGTAAAAGGACTGGAAAGCGGTACCATCACATCGGCCATTTTTTATGCATTGGTCATAAGCCTGCTTACGATCGTCATCCGCATCATCTGGGTCTTTCCGGGTGCATATCTTCCCCGGAAATTATTCCGGTCGATCCGTACCACCGAACCAAGGCCATCCGAAAAAATGGTTTTCCTGGTTGCATGGAGCGGCATGCGGGGCGTGGTTTCGCTGGCTTCGGCATTGGCCATACCGCTCACACTTGGTGATGGTACGGCATTTCCTCACCGCAATCTTTTATTGTTCATCACCTTTGTGGTGATACTGGTTACATTGGTCTTCCAGGGTCTTAGTCTGCCCTGGCTCATCCGCAAATTAAAAATTGAAGAGCCCGACAGCGAAACAGAAGAAGAAGTGGAACTGGCCATCCGCCTGCAAATGGCCGATGCTGCATTGGATCACCTGAATGAAAATTATGCCAATGAGATAAAGAATATTGAAGCCTACCAGCGGGTGAAAGAAAAATACGACCGCATGGCAAAGAATTCTTACAGGCGGCTGATAGACGGCCAGGGCGATGGCGCTGATTTTTTACCAGGCTATCGCAAAATGCTTAAAGAACTGGTGGCAGTGCGAAGAGCCGCCTTGGAACGTTTGAAAAAAGAAGACCTCTATTCAACTGAACTCATCCGCAATAAGGAATGGGAACTTGACCTGGAAGAGGCAAGGCTGGAAGAGATCTCGGGAAGCTGACCTTGGTAAAATTATTCCGCTCCATAAAAAAACTAAGTGACCAGTCAGGCCAACCTTTCTAACGACTTAAACGTTTTTAACTTTTAAACGATAACACATGCAACGCAGATCTTTCCTTCGCAATACCGGTCTTACGCTGGCCGGCCTGGGTTTATTAAATAAAGAAACACTGGCTTCTTTTTTAGCCGACCCAGCCTGGAAAATAAGAATGCTTACCGACGATATCGGCGTCTTCTCCGAAAAAGGCGGCACCATTGCTTTTCTGCTCACTAAAAAAGGCATCGTGGTAGTGGATTCGCAATTCCCCGATACGGCGCCGCATTTAATTGAGGAACTGAAAAAGAAAAGTGAAAAGCCATTCAGGTATCTCATCAATACCCATCATCATGGTGATCACACTGCAGGGAATATTTCTTTTAAAGATATTGTGGAGCATGTAGTGGCGCATGAAAATTCAAAAGCCAATCAATTACGGGT
>DAOQRQ010000271.1:0-4686 GCA_035355815.1 Ferruginibacter sp.
CCCTTGCCCTCCCCGTTTGTAATTACAAAGCCCAGTTCTTTTTCTGCTTCTCCGCTTACCCGGATAAATTTAATTTTCAGGTGCGGCAATTTTATGAATGTACCCTTAATTTTTGTTTTCAATGCCACATTCAGGTCAACCGTATTATCCCCCTTTTGCACACAAACAACTGTTAGTGCAGGCGATATCAATTCAGGCACTGCCGGAGTTGTTTGTTCGGTAGTTACGGTTCCTGCTTTTGATACACTGTCTATCCTGGCACTATCCGCCTGTGCAAATGATCCTGCAGGCATCAGCATCAGCATGCAATAAAGAAATGATTTGCTGGCTTTATTTTGAATGGAGTGTATTGAAATCTTTTTCATACAATATCTTTTAAGCAGGTTGAGTAACTTCATTTACAGCCACCGGTTCGTGGTGATTGTTGTGTTGCAGGTGGGGGTCTTCCAACCCGGTTATTGGAACTATAGTTACAAACTTTGCCATCAACGTAAAAAACAACAGGAAGGTGGCAACGCCGGCAAAGGTTAAGGTCCATTCGGGCCAGGTAGCGCTGTATTTCACATATTCCATTCTTGTATCCTGCATGGGAAGTGCCGGTGATTCAAGCGTGGGAATAATGATGAGATAGCGTTTCACCCACAACGCCATTACCATTATGAATGCAGCAATGGTGATGAGGCTAACCTTCCTGGTAGCAGGAATGGCAACAATCAATATGGGCAGCAGAATACCGGCCGCATTGGCAAACAGGGTCCACCAGCCATATTCGCCGGGACTGAACAGTTTGTTTATCACTTCGCTTTCCCATTTGGCAGATCCAAACCAGCCGGTAAAGTATTCAGAGAAAGTAAAGTATCCATAGCCTGCAGCCAGCATCATCATTACATAACCCAGGTTAACAAAATGCTTTTTGGTGATGTAGTTATCCAGCTTATACATTCTGCGGTATACCCACATGGCAACGATCAGTACGCCGCAACCGGAATACAAGGCCCCCAGTACAAAATAAGGTCCAAAGATGGTACTGTGCCAACCGGGCCGAAGCGTCATACCAAATATCCAGGAAAGGATGGATGCCACGATGATGGAAAGCGGTATCATGATTATTGCCAGCAGGTTCTGCGAAATGATCAAATGTCTTTTCTGACTGGCAGCACCGCGGTAACCAATGGCCAGGAATTTATATAGCCATTGTTTCCATTTTGGAATATTCAGTTTTGCATCGCGGTAAACGGCGAGGTCTTTTATTAAAGCCAGGTACAAGAACAATACACTGCCTGCAAAGAAAGTGACCACGGCCATTACATCCCAGGTCATGGGCGATTGAATTCTTGGATAAATAAAAAGATGATGCAGCCTGTCGAAACGGCCTACACATAATAATATGAATACAGGCCCCACCACCACAGAGATCACCGTCATCATTTGCGCCAGCCGCACAATGGGTTTACCCCAGGGCACTTTAAGCAGGTGAAGCACCCCGGCAATGATGGCCCCTGCATAACTAAGGCCGATAAAGAAAATGAAGTTTACGATAAAAAGCCCCCATACCACATTATCCCGCATGCCTGTTACGCCATGCCCTTTGGCTATTTGCAGGTACAGGGCATACCCTCCTGCTGCTATCCAGCACAAAAAGAAAATGGTAAAGAACCAGTTTAGTTTTCCGAATTTTTCAATTTCCGGCCGCTGGTAATCGAAGGCTTGTTGTTGATATGAATTGAGTTCCATAAAAAATTAAATTCGGTAATAGGTTAAGGTTTCGGTCATCATGATCATTTCTTCTCCGGCTCCATAATGTCTTTAAACCGGTCTTTCAAATTATCCGGCAGGTTCTCATATCCTCTTTCCACCGGGAACTGCCTGTCTTTTGGCGGCAGGTAATATACCCTTGGCTTGGTGCCCAGTTCTTCCAGGAAGCGATACCCTGCCCTGTCTTTTATCAATTGGGTGAAGCTTACTGTTTCTTCGCCATTGGTAACGGTATCTTCATTTTCATCGCCAAAATAGAACACGCCGTTAGGACATGCTTCCACGCAGGGGGGCAGCAGGCCTTCCCGGGCCCTGTCGGGACAGAAATCACATTTTTCCACCGTACCCACCCTTGCCGGGATATTTGTTTCCGGGTTGGATGCAAGATTTCTCAGGTCAAACGGTACTTCGGGTTCACTCCAGTTAAAAACACGGGTTGAATAAGGACAGGCTGCCATACAGAATTTGCAACCGATACATCTTTCATTATCAATCAAAACCAAACCGTCATTTCTTTTGAATGTGGCATCCACCGGGCAAACCTTTACACACGGAGGATTATCGCAATGAAAGCATTGTTTGGGAAACCAGTATGGAGCTGCTTTTTCACTGTCTTTAAGCAGCTTTACTGTCAGCCATTCAGTTTCTTCCGGGCGGTAATGCCATTTTTGGCAGGCAGTAATACACTTGCGTGCATTCTTACAACGGGCCAGGTCAACCACCATCACAAATTTCTTCCCGGCAATACCTTCTCTTGCTTCCAGTTTGGAAACAATGGCCATGTGTTCCTGGTGGTTGAGATATGCAGAATCAATTTCAACGATCTCTCCATCGGGGGAAAGCAGTTTAATCTTTTCACTTACTGCCGGTTTTTTTGATGAGCAGGAACAGTTCAGGCTTCCGCAGGCGGCCGTTGCCACGGTGGCGATGGCCACATTCCGCAGAAAGTTCCGCCGGCCATGATCATTCATATCTTCTTGTTCTTTCATAATACAGGTTTTGAAAGGATCAGTTATTTATTTTCTTTTGAAGGGTTATCCATCCATTCATATATATCCTTGTTAGCTGCCTTTTTTCTTTCCGTGGCGGCATCTAAAACAGACCGGTCCACTTCAACCAGTTTGCCATCGGCTGTCAGCATTTTTACCGTGTCGGTATTATCTGCTTTTTTAGTCCCGGGGGCAAAAAGCGATAAGAACCAACGGCGGCTTCCATCTTGTTTGTTATTGTTTCCCATTTTGACCTGTTTTAGCTTTTATTCAATTAAAAAAAAGTAACCGCAAATTATCCATGCACAAACAACGATTTTATGACGGTAAGCAAAAGGGGCTATGATTAAAATCATACGGGTCTTCGTTTATTGTCATGGAAATGTAAAGCACCCCTTGATAGATTTGAACCCTGATTACAGTTACAAATCATCCCTGTATCAGTATTAAATAAGTAAACTAATTTGTTATGAAAAAGATCTCATTAATAAAAGCTACTTCGCTCTTCCTGGCCGTGCTGTTGGTTTCAGCCTCCATTCTGCAGTGTAAAAAGGAAGGAGATATTATTAAGAACCTCGACAGGTCATTTACAGGAACGGCAGATTCAACTACCTATGCCTCCTTTTATGAAAGCAATACCATTGGCACGGCCGATAATCCCGTTGATGTAAATGACATCATCAAATTCAGGGGCGTACAAACGATCCTGCATGAGTATTGCGGTACCTCCAATTGCCACGGTGGTCCTATAGCTCCTAAATTCGATTCCTATACAGATGTTATGAAGTTTGTAACTGCAGGAAGCCCCGAAAGCAGCAAGTTGTGGGAATATCTTACTACCAATGATTTTGACAAAGCTATGCCCCCGGTGAATTCCAACCATGAAATGACGGTTACCGACAAGTCGATCATTTTTAACTGGATAAAAAATGGTGCGAAAGAGAGACCCGACTATAATGATTTCAGGCCGGCTGCCATATCGCTAATTGTTACCGGATGTGGTTCGGCCAACTGTCATAACCAAGCCACTGCTACAGGCGGTTGGGCAAGGGCCGGTTTTATTCCTGGTCTGGTTTCTTCCGATACCACTCAATATACTTACATTAATCCATCCACCGGTGCAGTAACCATTTATTGCCAGCTTTCAAATGTTGCTTTAAGAAACCAGGTATGGACATCTTATAAAGATAGTGTGAAGAAATTTTATTCTGATACCGTTGCTTTTGCAAGCTTCAGGCCCTGGAAGAAATTTTCAACCCCACGTTCTGCTTCAAGCACCAGGGGTCCGCTTCAAAATTATGACGACATCTTAATGGATATCATATATCCGAAGAGTATAAGAAGCAGCTCATCTGTTTTATACACAGATCCGGTAACACTGAAAACATACTATGTAAGCGGTAATTACCTGAATGCAACCAGTGCAATGGTGACACGTGTTGACTCAACCCTATTACTGGCAAATCCTTATACGGGGGTATATGCAACCACCCACCAGGGAGATATGGCCTATGGCGATGGCGGTCTTAAACCAAATGAGATAGCACTCATCAAGGCCTGGTATTTTGCTGATCCAAACATTCCCACTGTATGGAAGTATGGAAATGCCAATGCCGGAATTTTCAAATACAGGAAAACAGGAAAGATCATCAAACAATAATCAAACCTCTTAACTTAAAATAACTGGTATATGAAAAAGATAATAATAACAATGGCGGTGATGACATCCATGCTGGTTTACCTGCTGTCATCCTGCTACAAGAATAAAGAAGACATCCTCGCCCTGCCGACCGTATCGTTCCGCAGCGATGTAGTGCCGATCATGATTTCCGGCGGATGTGGTTGCCACAACAACGGCATCGCCACCCGGGCCGTTCAGTTCTCGCATGCCGACACCATTTTCTATGACGCCATCCTGGGCCGCACCGGTTTATTCGACGCC
>DAOQRQ010000272.1:0-2633 GCA_035355815.1 Ferruginibacter sp.
GTTTCTTCTGAGCGTAGCCGAAGAATTTGGAGAAGCAAAAAAGAAAAGTAAAAATTACAAAGTTTTTTTAGGAAGGCCTTAAACAAAAATGTTCCACCAACCGGCAGAACATTTTAGTATAATGGGTGGGTTAGTACTATTCGCCTTCTACAAACTTGCTCAGTTCTTCTTTACTGCCCGAGAAAGAGAACACATCATTCACCTTAAAATAATTCTTTTTATCGGTGGTGTATTTGTAGGCATGTTTGGCAAAAGCCAGTTTGCTCTCTTCAAAGCTGAAGAGGTTGCAGATCTTCACTACCTGGTCGGCAGAAAGACAATTCTTAGATGCAATGCTTTTAGCCGTGGTTAATTTTGTTTCATCAAAACTGCTGTTGCCGATGGTTTTTAGTGCAGCCGAAAAATCAGAAGAATTCATAGGCCAGCCGCTGCAGCCGCCATTCCTTGATTCGTTGTGATTGCTGTTTGAACTGGAATTGGAATAACTGCTGCTGCTTGTAGTGGTTGTGGATGTTTGCATCAACGGATCGTTGATGGCAATGTTCATACTTATGCCCGGTGCATTTACATTGGCCACCACCGCATCATTGGTAGTAGTTGTTGTGGTGGTAGTGGTTAATATGGTTCCATTGCTCACCCTTGCCTGCGAAGGCGCTCCATAACGGTAAACGCATACGCCGGCGGGCGGAATAAAATCACGCTGCACTTCAATGGCCGAATAATAGTTGAGTTTGGTCTTGCCTGCTTTATCTTTTTTGATCTTATAGGTCACGTCCATCATCACATTATCGGCGCTGGCGATCATCAATGCATTCTTTGAAATGGGCGCCAGGTTGGCATCTTCAAAAACGATCTTGGCATTATAATAAGGCTGTGGCAGTTCTTCCAATCTTAAATTGGATTGGGGCGTATTGTTTTGTTTTTCGCCGTTCAAAACGAGGTAGAACTTATCTCCGTCTTCGGAGAAAATGGTGAGGTTGCCGGTTTTTTGCTGAGCAAAAAGCAATGCCGGAACTGAGAATAATATCGCTAAGAGTAATTTCTTCATTGGATGCTGGTTTTTAAAATATTGGGTTCCTGTTCAGGAAACACTCCGGGTATAACGGTAAAAAGAGGAGAATAGTATGTGTTTTAGGAGGGAATACCCGCCCGGGCACAGTGAAATGATCTGCTATTGCTGCTGCGGAGTCTCTTCCGCTAAAAATATTTATTACATTTACTGACCACCTGCCCAAAACAACCAGCTTAATCTATATGAAACGGATCAGTCATCTCATCACCGGACTTTTATTTATTTCATCATCAGCTATAACGCAGGCGCCAAAAGGCTGGACCAGTTTATTCAATGGTAAAGATCTGACCGGGTGGAAAACACTCGGTGGCAAGGCAATATTTAAAGCAGAGGATGGTGTGATCGCTGCCACCACTGTTGCCAATACAAGAAATACATTTTTAACTACCGAAAAAGAGTACGGCGACTTTGTGCTGGAGCTGGATATTTATGTAGAAGATGAAGAGGGTAATTCAGGCATACAGACAAGAAGCCATTTTGATGCAGCTGCGCTCAATGGCGAAGGAAAAGTATATGGCAGGCAATGTGAGGTGGATCCTACCTGGCGCCGGTGGACGGGCGGCATTTACGACGAAGGCCGGAGAGAATGGCTTTATCCCATGCAGCTGAATGCAGCAGCGCAGTATGCATACAAACCCAAACAATACAATCATTATAAAATTGAATGCATCGGCAATGAAATGAAAACATGGGTGAATGGCATGGCAGCAGCATACCTGGTGGATACCATTGATCGAAAAGGGTTCATCGGGCTGCAGGCACATTCGGTGGCCGAGAGCCGTGCAGGAAAAAAGATCTTTTTTAAAAATATCTTTATTAAAACCGGTAATGTTCAGCCAACAGCCTTCACCCCGGGTGTATATGTAATGAACCTCACCCCCAATACACTCTCTGATTACGAATCAACCGGCGGCTGGCGTTTGTTGTTTGATGGAAAAACCAATGCCGGATGGATCAGTGCAAAAGGAAATAGTTTTCCGGCCAAAGGCTGGACCATCAGTAACGGCTCTATCAATGTGCTGCCGTCGCAAGGCGGAGAATCCACCAATGGGGGCGACATCATTACTAAAGAACAATACGCCGCATTCGATCTGTCTTTTGAATTTAAAATGATTCCCGGAGCCAACAGCGGGGTAAAATATTTTGTTACACTGGCCGAAGCATCCTCCGGTTCAGCCATCGGGCTTGAATACCAGGTTCTGGATGATACCCTGCACCCCGATGCCAAACAGGGGCGTGAAGGAAACCGAACCCTGGCTTCTTTGTATGACCTTATCAAAGCAGATAAACAGAAAAGATTTGTTCGCCCGGTGGGTGCATGGAACTGCGGGCGCATAGTTGTTTATCCCAATAATAAAGTGGAACACTATTTAAACGGGGTAAAAGTGCTGGAATACATACGGGGTTCAAAAGAATACCGGGATCTTGTAGCCATCAGCAAGTATGTGATCTGGAAAAATTTCGGCGAAGCATACAAGGGGCATATTCTTTTGCAAGACCACGGTAACGAGGTCTCGTACCGGAGCATAAAGATCCGGGAGCTCAAATAGAAAGTCAAAAG
>DAOQRQ010000272.1:2733-4680 GCA_035355815.1 Ferruginibacter sp.
ACCTATATCGGGGCCATGGGCTTCCCTGCAAAAAGCTACGCCAATATACGGGGCGCTAACGACCGGGTAAGGCTGGGAGCCATTGGTTTTTCCGACCGGTTCCGCCAGTCGTTATTCCCGTCTTTCTTAAATCATTACCAGGAACTGAATTTTGATCTTGTTGCCGTGTCGGATATATGGAAAGTTCGGCGTGAAGAGGGCCAGGCTTTTTTGAAGAATGCCATGGGCCATGATATAAAAGCCTGCATGAACAATGAAGAACTGTATAAAACCAAAGACCTTGATGCGGTGATCATTGCTACGGCCGATTTTCAGCATGCGCTGCATTGCATAGAAGCGATGAAGGCAAACAAGGATGCGTACGTGGAAAAACCCTTTGCCGAAACAATGGATGATAATATTGCTGCACTCAAAGCGGTGAAAGCAACAGACCGGATCGTGCAGATCGGTTCTCAACGGCGAAGCGGCGGTAATTATAAAGCAGCAGCCGATTTTATTCAGCAGGGAAAGTTTGGGCCCATCACCATGGTGGAACTTTCCTGGAATGTGAACCAGCCCGGCCGCTGGCGCAGGCCGGCTTTAGTGGCAAAATGCAGAGAAGAGGATGTGGACTGGAAACGTTTTTTAATGAACCGTCCTTTTGAAGCATGGGATCCACGCAAATACCTGGAGTACCGGTTGTTCTGGCCTTATTCCTCCGGTATGCCGGGGCAATGGATGAGCCACCAGATAGATACGGTGCATTGGTTCAGCGGATTGGCACATCCAAGAAGCGTGGTGGCCAATGGCGGTATATATATGTGGAAGGACGGAAGAAAGAACTGGGATACCACGCTTGCTGTGTTTGATTACGGTCCACCGAACGATATGAACAGCGGCTTCCAGGTTTCTTTTGCATCCCGCATGCACAACGGCGATGAGAATCCTGCAGAGATCTATTATTCAAACGGCGGAGAACTGAATCTCATCAGTAATAAAGTATCGCCCCGGGGCGGACTCTCCGAACGAATGGCTGCCGCCATGAACATGAAGGCAAACCTGTTGCCTGAATTTACGCTTGTTGATAACGCACCAAAAGTGGTGGCTTCTGCCAATACGGGTGGCGACAGTCTTACCAGCAACCACATGCGCAACTGGATGGAATGCATACGCAGCCGGCAGCAGCCCAATGCACCGGTGGAAGCAGGCTATAGCCATTCCATCGCCACCATCATGACGAATGCAGCGGTAAGAACAGGATACAAAGTAACTTTTGATGAGAAGACGCAGCAGGTGATGGCGAATGGAAAGGTTTTCAAGTATTGATTGCGTTCTTCTCCTAAGCGAAGTCGAAAAATTTTAAGAAGCAAAAGAAAATCCGGAGCTGGCGCAGGTATGAGGCAATGGATGCTGTATGAGCTTGCCTGCGACTTGCAAATTAACCGGACTCAGTCCGGAAGAATTGATAAACACAAGTGATCCCAATATCATTTCGATTAATAAATCAGGATTGGCGTGATGGGAACACTTGCGCCAGTGGAGAAACTACCAATTTATAGAAAAGACACTACGGTGGTTGTAGTAGTCTTTTTTTTTCTCCTGAGCGTAGCCGAAGGATTTCTGTCTCATGAGGTTTCACGTAAACCATTTTTGGATGAAAGAGAAGGAAGTGAAGATCCCGCTGGGACAAAAAAGGGGTGGACGGGTATGGTTTAAATTAAATGCTTCTTTTGATAACAAGTTACACTTGCCATCTAAGAGTAGAATTACCGATGTTGAAGCTACAGTAGTACTGAAGCTAAATCAGGGAACTATCCCACAATCGGGATGTAATCGATTGTGGGGCTCCTTTTTTGTTTCTTTTTTGGAGAAGCAAAAAAGAAAAATAGAAATTAAGAAGCACTTTATTTCAACACCTGCCGGCCAAAAGGCAGGCTTGCGCCAGCAGAGGAGAAATTTATTTCATTT
>DAOQRQ010000273.1:0-4671 GCA_035355815.1 Ferruginibacter sp.
ATCAATGACCATTGGGTGATACAATACTTAGAAGATTATCCCAACAATCACCTGCAGGTATTTACAAGAACCGGGCAACTGGTTTATGAAAGCCGTGGCCTTTACAAAGCATGGAATGGAACGTACAGGGGCCGCCCGGTTCCTTACGATACTTACTATTATATCCTGGAACCGGGAAGCGGCAGAGATCCTATCACCGGTTATGTAACGGTAATAAAATAATAGTTCCTTGTGGCAATATTTTAACCTCCAGAATGTAATGTCACAAAAATGGCTTGTACCAATTTCCGCAATTTCAAAATGCGCTAAAATATCACCCTGCCGGGGTTCGTGCTAAACCAATTATCTTTCTATAATAACGGCAGCCTCTCAGGCTTGTATATGACCGCTGTTTTTAAATCCCGAAGGGGTGACATATTATTTCTTCTCTTGTTGATCACCTGCTCAACAGCAACCATCATTGCCCCAAACACGTACCTTTGCCCAAAAGCAACGAATTGGAGATACTGAACCGAAAGGCACACCACGACTATTTTTTTGAACAGACCTATATTGCAGGCATGGTGCTTGCCGGCACCGAAATAAAATCATTACGGGCGGGCAAAGCCAGCTTTAACGACAGCTATTGTTTCTTTCATAAAGGCGAATTGTTTGTAAAAAGCCTGCACATTTCTGAATACGCATTTGGCACATATACCAATCACGAGCCCATGCAGGAACGGAAACTCCTGCTCAATAAAAAAGAATTACGTAAACTCGAAGGCAAAACAAAAGAGAAAGGATATTCCATCATACCCCTGCGCATCTTCCTGGCCGAATCGGGTTATTTTAAAATGGAGATCGGCCTGGGAAAGGGCAAAAAGCATTACGATAAACGGGAAACGATCAAGGAACGGGAAACGGATAGGGATATTAAGAGGAAGTATGGAGTATAACCCCCTCCGCCCCCTAAAGGGGGAACCTCGAGACTTCAAAAACTTAGAGTCTTATAAATTAAAAAGTGGCTTCATTTTAAATGAAGCCACTTTTATAATTAGATAAAAGATGTAGAGATTATTTTACTGCTAAGTTCCCCCTTTAGGGGGCGGAGGGGGTGATCTAACATTCGCTCAAACTCAACGGCACATTCACCGCCAATCCACCATCGGCTGTTTCCTTGTATTTGCTGTTCATATCAAGGGCTGTATCCCACATGGTTTTTATCACCCCGTCTAAACTTACCTTGGCATAGTCGGGAGAACTTTGTAATGCCAGTTGACTTGCCGTGATCGCTTTGATGGCTCCCATGGTGTTGCGTTCAATGCAGGGCACCTGTACCAAACCTCCGATGGGGTCACAGGTTAATCCCAGGTGATGTTCCATGGCGATCTCGGCGGCCATCAGCGTTTGCCGTTGTGTGCCTCCCAAACATTCGGTAAGCGCTGCAGCCGCCATGGCACTGCTTACACCGATCTCGGCCTGGCAACCACCCATGGCTGCAGAAATGGTGGCACCTTTTTTAAAGATGCTTCCCACTTCAGAAGCAGTCAGTAAGAACTGGATTATTTTTTCATCGCTGTCGCCACCGCAAAAAGCAATATAGTATTGCAGTACGGCTGGTATCACACCGGCAGCTCCGTTTGTTGGCGCCGTTACCACTCTTCCAAAACTGGCATTCTCTTCATTCACTGCCAGGGCAAAACAACTTACCCAATCAAGTATATAAGTGAAATCGTTACCGCCTTCTTTTATAATTTTCAGCCAGCTGTCGTAATCCGTATAGGTTCTTCCGGCCGTTAGTTTTTTATTGAGCCCGCCTCCCCGGCGCTTTACCTGTAATCCCCCTGGCAACACCCCTTCGGCATGACAACCACGATAGATACATTCCTTCATTACCCGCCAGATAGTAAGTACTTTTTCTTTTGTTTCCTTTTCACTGCGCCATACGTGTTCGTTCTCCATTACCACATCACTGATGTTCAAACCCGTCTTCATGCACCAATGAAGCAATTCATCAGCGGTGTTGATCGGGAAAGGAAGATGAATATCGTTACCTGCATCCTGGCCTTCTCCTTCTTTAACCACAAAGCCACCGCCAACCGAGTAATAGGTTTCAGCAATGCTGTCGCCATTGGTAAGGTTCACCAAAAAACTCAACCCGTTGGGATGAAAGGGTAATGACTCACTCATTAAAAACTCAATATCCTCTGCCGGATCAAAATCAATTTCATGCCTGCCCGCCAGCACCATCTTCTTCATGTGCTTTATATCGGCGATCTTGGCATGGATATTATTTACATCGAATGTTACGGGGTCATCGCCGCAAAGCCCGAGCTGCACGGCAATATCGGTTCCATGCCCCACCCCTGTTTTAGCCAGGGAACCATACAGTATCACCCGCAATTCTTTTACATTATTGAGCAGGTTTTTTTGCTGCAGGCCTTGGGTAAACCGTTGAGCGGCACGCCAAGGCCCCAGCGTATGGCTGCTGGAAGGGCCAACACCTATCTTGAACATATCAAATACCGAAATGGATTCGTGGCTCAATGAAAAGGGTTTAATTATTTAACTTCCACTAACTGAACAGCAAACTGAAGAATGGAATTGGGTGGAATTGTTCCTACCTGGTTGCTTCCATATCCCAGTGAGGGAGGAATATAAAGATTGATGGTACCGAATTTTTTGATCAGTGGGATACCTTTTTGAAAGCCCGGTATCAGTTGCCCCAGCACATAAGTAACACCGGTGAGATTTTCTTCAAACTTAACGCCGTTTGTCAGGTAGCCTGTATACTTGAAGGTGATCGTAGAACAGATGGAAGGAGTTGCTCCCGATCCAGGGTTGGTGATCTCATAAAACAATCCGCTGGGATGTTGTACGGCTGCCGGGTGGTTTGCCGCCACCCATGCCTGCAAGGTAGCGATCTCTGATGCAGGCGCCACAATCGTTGATTCGGTAAATCCGCAGCCTGAGTCATCGGATTTTTTACACCCGCCGGAAATAAAAGCTAATGCAAAGATTGCTCCTAAGAAAAATTTGTTCCTGTTCATTATTATACTTTATTAGTTGGTTTCAGAATCTGTTTCCGGCTCACCCGCCCTGCTTTTCAGTTCAAGATACAACTGCTCATTCATTTCCCATTTATAATGCATCCGGAAGTAGGCAAAGAAAAGGATGCTGATGAACAAAGCCACCACGATGGTGACGAACGTACCGCCGGATGTATTGGATATCCGGGTATACCATTCCGGAAGAAATACCTGTACTGCAAAAAGCAGCAGTATCACCGGCAGGCTGAACAAAATGGCCATGGGTAACCCATTCAGCAGTTTCGCTTTTACGGTATTCAGTTTGGCTCTCTCCTGCTCCCAATACACAATAAACTGTCGGTCCTTTTCCGTTATCATAATACAAAACTAAGGCAATTTGGGTTATGTATCGATTGAACCACAGAGGAACATAGGAAACATAAAGCCAGTAGTAAATACAAGTGTCTATGTTCGTAAGAGGCTCAACCTGAATTTACCCGCTCTTTGTTATGTACCGAATATCTTGTAGGTTTGTTACGCTTAACTTTTGCGAATGAAAATAGAACAATTGCTGGCACAGCACTTTTACAAAAACAGGGAAGTCACCCTGCAGGGCATCGGTAAGTTCACCCTTTCGCCCGACCTGGTGATGCCTACTGAGAATGATAAAGATGCTGCACTTCCGGATAATGCCATTTCCTTCACGTACGATTCCCGTGCCACCGAAGACGATGCCCTTATCAATTACATCGTGGAGCAAACCCGCAAGATGAAACCGCTGGCAGCCGCCGATCTTGATTCGTATCTCGTATTGGGAAAACAATTCCTCAACATAGGCAAACCGTTCAAGGTAGAAGGTCTTGGCATGCTGGTTAAGAACCAGCAGGGCGAATACCAGTTTACCCAGGGACAAAGTTTCAGTTCAAAAACAGAAGAAGCAGCTCCTGCTGTTGTTAAAGAGAAAGCCGATGACAACGATATTTCTTTCAGGGACGAAAGCAGGTCTGCGGGCAGAAGTAATAAAGGATTGAAGATAGCAGCGGCACTGCTTGTTGTTGGTTTGCTTGGTACAGCGGCCTGGTATTTCTTTATGAGAAATACAAAACCAGCAGCCGTAGAAACTGCTTTGCAGGAACCGGTTGTTAAACAGGAACCCGACAGCAATACGATCAGTCCTGCCATCACTGATTCAGCGAACATGGTAAAAAAAGATTCAGTGATTACCGCTGCTCCTCCCGTTGCAGCGGGTGATTATGCCTTTAAAGTGGTGTTCCGGGTATTGAGCCAGGGCGGCGCTCTTAAAAAGAAAATAGAACTGAATAAGCCGAATGTGATCATGTACACTTCCGACTCGGTACATTATAAACTCGCAGAAGGATTTAACCGTCCGCTCAGCGATACCACGAAAATAAAAGATTCCCTACGGGCATTTTATGCCTTCCGCACATTCATTGAATATAAATAGTCATCCAGGCCATACATGCAGCAGCCCAACCAGAAAAAAATAACGCTCGCCTTTATTGTGCTGACATTGATGGATATTACGGGCATACTTACCGGGTCGGAGCGCCTGCACTTTATTGCCAAGCCCCTGCTCGTTCCTGCACTGCTGCTATTAATGTTTGTCACGCAAAACGGGGTTAAAGGAAAAACGCTGGTAATG
>DAOQRQ010000274.1:0-4637 GCA_035355815.1 Ferruginibacter sp.
ATCATACCAAAAAATATGAAGTACGTATCGTTGACCGGGTGGGAAGCGGAGACTCTTTTGCAAGCGGCTTCATTTACGGGCTTGTTACCGGTATGCCCATGCCTGAAGCAGCCGAGTTTGGTGTGGCAGCAAGTGCATTGAAGCATACCATCCCCGGTGATCTGAACCATGCAACATTAAGTGATGTAAAAGACCTGATGAAAGGCGACGGCAGTGGAAGGGTTCAACGCTAAAACCCCCTCCGCCCCCTAAAGGGGGAACTAAAGCGAAGATGAGAGCGATGATTGTGTTTTTTTTGGGCCGGACTTAAGAATTTCTATTTGGCTTCATTGGCGTCGCACTCTTGTACTTTAAATCTTAATTGAACTTTTATCAAAGCGAAATAAAAATGATCATAGATACTATTCAAAACGCTTCCAAGTATTTCTCAGTTCATCCTTTGTTTGCAAAAGCATTTGAATTTATTAATGCTACAGACCTTGCGAATGAGCCTGATGGAAAATTTGAAATTGCAGAAGGATTGAAAGCAATCTTTTCAAACAAGCCCGGCGTAGCAGCCGAAGCATCGGTAGCAAAATTTGAATGTCATAATAATAATATCGATATACAGCTTTGCATTAAAGGTGTAGAAACCATTGGCTGGAAGCCGAGAGAAAAATGTGTAACAGAAAATGGCGGTTACAATCCCGATAAGGATGTGCAGTTGTATAATGAACAACCGGATATGTATTTCCAATTAACCGATGGCCAGTTTGCCATCTTCTTTCCCGAAGATGTGCATGCACCGATGATTGGTGATGGGGTTGCAGATATAAAAAAACTGGTTATCAAAGTAAAGATTTAATGAATCGCCCCGGCATTTATGCCGGGGACAGATAAATAAAAATTTAAAAGGGCTTTAGCCCAAAACAAAAAAGTTTATGAGCAAATCACAACAAGTATCAGATGCCATTGTAAAGCAGGGAATGCTTCCTTTATACTTCAATGCCGATGAAACGGTGAGCATTGAAACACTAAAGGCCCTGCACAGCGCAGGCATCATGGCCGTAGAGTATACCAACCGCGGTGATGCCGCACTGAACAATTTCAAAAAAATGGTGGCCGTACGCAATGCAGAGATGCCGGGCATGCTGCTTGGTGTGGGCACCATAAAGAACATGCAGCACGCAACCGATTATATGAATGCCGGCGCGGATTTCCTGGTAAGTCCGGGTTTTGTAAAGGAAGTGGCCGACTATTCCGTGGCCAATGATATTTTCTATGCGCCGGGATGTATGACGCCTTCCGAGATCATTGCAGCGGAGAATGCGGGGTTGAAATTCATCAAACTTTTCCCGGGTAATATGCTGGGCCCTTCTTTTTTAAGCGGTATAAAGGATATCTTTCCAAAACTATTGTTTATGCCCACAGGCGGCGTGGATACCACCAAAGAAAATATAGCCGGGTGGTTCAAAGCAGGGGTTTGTGCTGTGGGAATGGGCAGTAAACTGGTGAGCAAGGAAGTAATGGCCAATAAGCAATACGACATTCTTATTGACGAAACAAAGAAGGTGATGGCCATCATCAACGATTGCAGGAAATAAATTAAATAAGGCTATATGAACATGGAAAAAATCGGAACGTATCGCTGGACGATCTGTGCATTGTTGTTTTTTGCAACAACCATTAACTACCTCGACCGGCAGGTGTTGAGTTTACTGGCTCCTGATCTTTCAAAAGAATTTGGCTGGAGCAATACCGATTATGCAAATATCACTTCTGTTTTCCAGTTCGCATACGCCATCTCTATGTTGTTTGCCGGGCGTTTTATTGACAAGCTTGGCACCCGGAAGGGTTTTACATGGGCCATCATCATCTGGTCGCTGGCGGCCATCATGCATGCGTATGCCATTGAGATCGGAAGCGCTTTTTCAGGCTTATTCTCATCGCTGGGATTGGTAACATCGGTCTCTATCCTTGGTTTTATGATCTCAAGGGCGGTACTTGCTTTTGGAGAAGCCGGAAACTTTCCTGCCGCTATTAAGGCAACCGCTGAATATTTTCCAAAGAAGGAACGGTCGTTTGCCACTGGTATTTTTAATTCAGGAGCCAATGTAGGAGCCATACTGGCGCCGCTTACCGTGCCCTGGATAGCCTTACATTGGGGATGGCAGACTGCATTCATTCTGATCGGCGCTATTGGTTTTATCTGGGTGATCTTTTGGCTGATGTTCTACGCAAAACCTGAAAAACAAAAAAGACTGTCAAAAGCTGAACTCGATTATATTCACTCCGATACCGAATCAGAAGTGGCCGCTACCGAACAAAAAGAAAAAGTGGCCTGGTTCAAATTACTGGGCTATAAACAAACCTGGGCATTTGTATTTGGCAAGTTCATGACGGATGGGGTTTGGTGGTTCTTCTTATTCTGGCTGCCCAAATACCTGGAAGCACAATACGGAATGGTGAAGACAGAGATCATGCTGCCGCTTGCTGTATTATATAGTATGACGATGTTCGGAAGCATCGGGGGCGGATGGTTCCCTACTTATTTTATCCGCAAAGGTTATACGGCTTACGATGGCCGCATGAAAGCCATGCTGCTTATCGCACTCTTTCCATTGTTAGTGCTTGCTGCACAACCCCTGGGATACATCAGTTTCTGGGTGCCGGTCATCCTGATCGGTATCGGCGCATCTGCACACCAGGCATGGAGTGCAAATATATTTACTACGGTATCGGATATGTTCCCCAAAAAAGCGGTGGGCTCTGTGGTAGGTATTGGCGGTATGGCCGGTGGGTTGGGTGGCGTGCTGATCTCAAAATCAGGCGGTGCCTTGTTCGATCACTATAAAGCACTGGGTCATATTCAAACAGGGTATACCATTATGTTTGCCGTTTGTGCCGTGGCCTACCTGATCGCATGGGTGGTAATGAAATCATTGGTACCCAAATACAAACCCATTACCGACCTGTAATTTTAGTTGATCTTTTCTTTCTTACATGAGACCATACAAAGCTTTTTTATTCGACCTCAACGGAACCATGATCGACGATATGCAGTACCATATAAAAGCATGGCACCGCATATTAAATGAACTGGGAGCGGATATTTCCCTGGAACGGATGAAGGAAGAATGCTATGGAAAGAATCATGAACTTTTGGAACGGATGTTCCCCGGGCGGTTTACACAGCAGGAAAAAGATCACATGAGCCTGGAGAAGGAAAAACAATACCAGGCTCAATTCAGGCCCAAACTTAAATTGATTGCCGGGCTGGATGATTTTTTGCAGAAGGCATATGATAAAAAAATAAAAATGGCGGTCGGGTCGGCGGCCATCATGTTCAATATCGATTTTGTGCTGGATGGATTGAATATCCGTCACTGTTTTGATGCCCTGGTAAGTGCCGATGATGTGGCAAACAGTAAACCCGACCCGGAAACATTTCTTACCTGTGCAGAAAAACTGGGCATCGATGCAGCAGATTGTGTGGTGTTTGAAGACGCACCCAAGGGAGTGGAAGCAGCCTTCAACGCAAATATGAGCGCCGTGGTGATAACAACGATGCATACAAAGGAGGAGTTTGCTGCTTATCCCAATGTGATATGTTTTATAGAAGATTTTAAAGATGTTGCCCTCACAAAACTCATTTAGTATGGCCCAACGATCATATGTTATAGGCGTTGATTACGGAACCGATTCGGTACGTTCCGTACTGGCAGATGCTTCAGACGGAAGCGAAGTTGCATCTTCTGTTTTTTATTATCCCCGTTGGAAGCAAGGCCTGTATTGTATTCCATCTGCCAACCAGTTTCGCCAGCATCCGCTTGACTATATGGAAGGATTGGAAGCTACCATAAAAGATTGTCTTGCCAAAGCCGGGAAAGATATCGCACAACAGGTAAAGGCAATTGCTGTTGATACCACAGGCTCTTCACCGGTTGCTGTTGATAAAACCGGAACACCCCTGGCTTTGCTACCCGGGTTTGAGAGCAACCCCAATGCCATGTTTGTGTTGTGGAAAGATCATACTTCCATTAGAGAAGCGGAAGAGATAAACCAGCATGCCACAAAATTCAAAACAAACTACCTGCAGTATGTAGGTGGCATTTATTCTTCTGAATGGTTCTGGGCAAAATGGCTGCACATTCTCCGGGAAGATGAAGTAATAAGAAAGCATGGGTATTCTTTTGTGGAACATTGTGATTGGATCCCTTTCTTACTTACAGGCGGTACCGATGTTCATAAAATCAAACGAGGCGTTTGCAGCGCTGGCCATAAAGCCTTATGGGCTGCCGAATTTGGCGGATTGCCTCCCAACGATTTTTTTGCTTCGCTTGACCCGTTGCTTGACGGCATCACAAAAAATCTTTTTACAGAAACATATACTTCTGATAAACCAGCCGGTACTCTTTCAAAAGAATGGGCGGATAAATTAGGATTAACTACGGATACCGTAATTGCTGTTGGCGCTTTTGATGCACACATGGGTGCGGTAGGCGGACAAATTGAACCCTACCACCTTAGCAAAGTGATGGGTACTTCCACCTGCGATATGCTGGTGGCGCCCATGAATGAAATGAACGGAAAATTAGTGAAAGGAATTTGCGGGCAGGTTCCCGGCTCGGTCATCCCCGGTATGATGGGACTGGAAG
>DAOQRQ010000275.1:0-4632 GCA_035355815.1 Ferruginibacter sp.
GTCGAAATACTCTCTTGGCGCAATTGTACCGTCAGCAAAATTTATCGCCCAACTATTTTTATCTGTTGCAATAAATCGTGCAATGCTTTTTGAAAGCTTATTTTGGTCATTATTTTGGCGGGATACATATTCTGCATAGCCTTCCCATTTCCAATTTGGGATATTTGCAATGGGTTTTGATTTCCAAAACCCTAATTTGTCAAACTGTATACAATGTGTCATTTCGTGAGCCAACAATTGCGTCAAATTCCATTTGTAACCATTTAATTCAACATAATTGTCAGTAAAGTTTGTAATTCCTTGCAGAACGACTTTGTTATAGAATCCCCATGCAAAAGCTTGTCCACGTAATGCTTTTATAAGTTTGGGATATTTTGAGCCGTCATTTAAGCAAATGTCAAGATGAAGTTTCGGGTTATAAAATTCACTTGCTTTTAAAAGATCTGACACCTGGTCAAGTTTGATTGTTAGTGTCGGGTCAAGTGGTTTATTGTGAAAGATTGTATAGTTATTATGTGTCGTTTTGTTGGCGTAAGTCAAAATTGGGTTTAGAATAATAACGAGCAAAAGTCCTGTAATAAACAGCCCAGTTACTGTCATCCGGATTGCCCATCTCTTAATTTGTCGTTTCATACAAAATGTCTTTTTAAAGTGACGTACAATATTAGTATTGCTGTATAATATCTCCTGCTAAATAAAAGTATTACCGATTTTCAATAATATGATACCAGCACTTTGTATTCAAGTCATGTAGCAACCGGCTTAAAATTATTCTGCTCTTAGCCTCCTGCAGCCGCAGGAGTTCTTAAAATGTTAAGAAAAGAGGCCCCTTTTTTTCAAGGTCCTGGTAGCCTGGTTTGATGAAAAACCGGCAGTTTTCACCCGAAATCCGGGTATCGCGGCTAAATACAGTCTGTAAATAGCCTCAAAACACTAATCCCCGGCTGTAACATTTTTCTCTGCCAACTCAAAATTTGTTACAAACGCTTTTGTCCCAAAATCTGTGGCGCCTGTTTGTAACAAAAAATGTTGAGCGGCAAAAAAATGTTACAACAAAAAACCGCTGAAAAAAGAGAACTGTCTTATAAAATCACCAGAAATGGGTATTATTTGGCTAAAAAAAGACAAATTCTCCATAAGGAAGGAACTCAATTTTGCTCAAAACTGAGCCCGGACCAGTCCACTACTTCGTACAAATTCATTGTTTGCTTTACACTGGTAAACAAATCATACGGGCATTATTTTTTCTCCAATACATTAATGATCGAATCTTCCGCATGTGATTTCATACTTATAACCGAATCCAGCTGATCATTGGGAACGGTTACAGACAGGATGTATTGTTTTAGTTTCCACGCATTACCCTCTTTTACCACCACACCCGAACCCCGGCAGATCTTCATCTGGGTATTCAGTAATTCATCGAACCAGGCAAGACTGCCGCTTTTATCAAAATAAATATTCCGTTCTATCGAGGTAAAACTCCATGCCTTTCCCCTGTCGAAGAAGGGTTTGGCCCATACCATGAATTGTTTTTTATCCCAGCGTTCGGTTGCATCGGTGCCGGTGAAGATGGCGTCTTCGGTATAAAAATCAAAATAGGCTTTGTAATCCGCTTTTGCGGCAGCCAGGTTAAATGAATCCAGCATGGCGCTGATCTGCTTTTTTTCTGTTGCCGTATCGATGGTTGCAGATGAATTTCCCGGTGATGAGCAGGCGGCATATACCAATGACAGCACTGCGAATAAGATCGGAAAATAAAGGACTGATTTTTTCATGACTGTTTTTTTATATTGGTTAATAATTTTTGCTGACCGGGTTACTGCCCTTGGTCTCCTCCCAGTTTCTCGATCGTTTTTTTTGCTGCAGCGAGCCTTGCCTGTTTATTCTTTTCCACCATCTTTTTAATGGCCCACACTTCGGCCTTGTGGTGCAGGGGAACCAGCAAACTGGCGATGCATACCGAAGCAAGCAGCATCAGTACGGGTGAATGATGGGTTATGTTACCCAGGAAGGGATGCAGCAGGAGGCTCAGGAATTCAAACACCAGTAACAAGGCAACCACGCCAAAAAAGGCGATCACTTTTTCGTTGGTAATAAAACTGCGGCTAAGCAGCAGAAATATAATGATGATGGTAATGATGCCCAGGGCCAGTAATACATACTGGATATTCGTCTGCCGTCTTTCTTCCGCTTCTTCTTTTTCCTCTGCCAGTTGCTGCTCCCGCAATTGATTTTCAAAAGTGAGTACCTGTGCATGCTGAATAGTCTTTATACTGAACAGGCTGTCGTTGGCCAACTGGTACATCTTTAAATATTTTACGGTGCTGTCGCTGTTCCTGTTCTCATAAATACCGGCAAGCAGTTTGGCTGGTTTAATACTCATATTGGAATATGCCGTGTTTTGTACTGCGGCAATGGCCTTGCTGGCATAAGCCACACAGGAGTCTTTTTGATTGATACCATTGTAATACTGGGCCAGCGCAAAATAGGCCTGGTTAAGGTATTTGGGAGATCCCAGTTTAGCGGCATCTTTAATGGCCAGGTCGTAATAGCCGGTAGCCAGGGTTCCATTACCCAGTTTTCCATGAACCTTACCCAGCTGCAGACAGATAAAACCCTTCAGGTCGGTGAAATTAAAGCGGTTGGTAAGTTCATAGGCTCTTTGCGAATACATCAATGCAGAATCTGTTTTATTCATCGCATTATATACTTCACCCAGGTTCATGAATGCCCAGGTGAGTAACCGGTCGTTTTTTATTCCGGATGCTGTTGCTTCTGCGGCATGTAAGAGCCTGAGTGTTTTAGGATAATCTGCCAGGTCTTTGTAATACAGGGCCATATTGATCTTTACAGCCGCCATCAATTCATCATTGCCCGTTTGTTCCGCAAGGGCCTGGGCTTTTATGTTATAGTCGAGGCCATTGGTAGTATTGCCAAAAGAACGGTAGGCATAGCCGATCTCGGTCAAGGCCAGCGTTTCGCTGATAGGGTCTTCCAGTTCATGAGACTGCTGCAATAATTTTTTTGCCAGCTGCATATCCTGTATGGGATCGGTATCCTGTGCAACCGCAAAAAAGTCGAAGATGAGGTTCATGCGGCGGCTCACATTCTTTTCAGCCGCAATCTTCAGCAGGAGCGTATCTGTATTTTGTGCATACATGTCCAAAAGAGCCAGTAAAAAACAACTAAAAAGAATGATCCTTTTCATACAGGTTTGGTTTCTTCAGCAATATAAGTATGTTCTTTTTACCGGATGAACGTTACTTTACTGATCTTCCCGTTCTTCACTTCATATACCGCCACGGCATTGAGGGTATTATTGCCCGCCCGTACATTTTCATGGTCAATCACTTTATTGCCGAGTACGATCCGCTTTTTTATTTCGCAATAAAGGTTAGGCGTATTGGCGAAGAAACTTTCATACCGTTTCAATGCATCCATGCCTTTGCCGATGAGCTGGTTGGGATAATTGTAAAGTTCAACATCATCGCTGTAGGTGTCAATAAAGGCTTTGTAATTCCTTGCATTGTATGCATTAAGCTGCCGTTGTACAATGGCTTCGGGAGATTCTTTCAGCAGGCTGTCGGGGTTGATGCGTTTACCGGATTTGAAAACAGATTCAATGCTGTTGAGGTGCTGCAGCGATTCCATGGGATTTTTTTGCAGCAACAGCATATCTGCCTGTTTGCCTTTTTCAATACTGCCCCATTGCGTTTCTTTTCCAAAACCAATGGCGGGGTTGATGGTGGAGGCTTTGATTATTTCCGGGATGCTTAACCCTGCTTTTTGCATGGCTTCCAGTTCCTGTAAATAAGAGGAGGCATGAAAGGTACCGATGTTACCGGCGTCGGTTCCGCTGGCGATGTTCACCCCGGCCCTGTATAATTTCAGCAGGTTCACATTTTCAAAAGAATCGGCCCTGGCTGCTGCAGCGGGGATGCCGGTTTTACGCATTGATCTTATACCGGGTGGTAATTCATTATCAGGCATGGCTTCCGGGTCGGTGATGGAGCTGTATGCAAATGCATTTGCCCAGGCAATATCCTGCGGATGATTATTGAGCTTGCCGGAAAATACCTGGTAATAATCACCGAGTACGATGAGTGTGGGTATATAAGTGACTTTTTTCTGCACAAGAATTTTTACAAAGGCATCCGGTATCACTTCATCATCGATGCTGTGTACCAGTATATCGGCGCCGGCTTCCACGGCCAGTTCTGCGGTTTTAAGCTGGGTGGCATGAACAGCCAGTTTCAAACCATTGGCATGTGTTTTCTCTGCAATGTATTTTACCAGCGCAAAATTTTTCTCAGCCGGCATGGCAGGACTTGCGATATACCATATCTTGATGAAGTCGGGTTTTAAGGGAAGCATTTTATTGAACAAGGCATCTGCTTCTTCTATGTTGCTGATCTTTATGATGGGTTTGTCGGCGCCAAACTGTTCCCGGTCAACCATGGAGAACAAGGGGCCGGTAACAAGTATATTGGGCGCCAGGGTTGTTTTGCTGATGGAGTCCCGGATGGTAAAATTCGCCATCGGTCCGCCAACATCAATGATGGTTGTAATGCCCAGCCGGAGGTAGCGGTTCATATACCTATCAGTGGCAACAGAACCTGGATTGTGACC
>DAOQRQ010000276.1:0-4624 GCA_035355815.1 Ferruginibacter sp.
CAGCTTTGGCAGGGGTATTTCATTCGGTAACAGCCAGGATGCCGTGGTAAGTTCCAGCCTGAACCTTCAGTTAAATGGTTTTATCGGCGACAGCCTGGAACTGACAGCCGCCATCACCGATAATAATATCCCGGTTCAACCGGATGGGAATACGCAGGACCTTCGTGACTTTGACCGCATCTACCTGCAGGTTAAGAAAAAAGGCTGGCAGGCAAACTTTGGCGATATCGATATCCGGCAAAGCCGCAACTACTTTCTCAATTTTTATAAACGATTGCAGGGCGTTTCATTTATTACAGATAATAAGATCTCAAAAAATATTTCCAATTCGCTTTTGCTGAGCGGCGCTATCGCCAAAGGAAAGTTTACCCGGAACCTTCTCAACCCACTGGAAGGCAACCAGGGGCCTTATCGTTTATCCAGCCCCACCGGTGAATTGTATTTTGTGATACTGGCAGGTACCGAACGGGTTTTTATGGATGGGGAATTATTGCAGCGGGGCGAAGACCAGGACTATATCATTAACTACAACACCGCCGAACTCACGTTTACGCAAAAGCGGCTGGTAACAAAAGATAAAAGGATACAGGTAGAGTTTGAATATGCCGACCGTAATTTTTTAAACTCACAGATCTATGTGAACGACGAAATGAATTTTAAGAATAAGTTCTTCCTGAGTGTTGGCTTTTATAACAATGCCGATGCAAAGAATTCTTCCATCAACCAGGTACTGGATACCAAACAAAAACAATTCCTGGCAGATGTGGGCGATGGCATTGATACGGCCTATTATGTGAATGCCGTGCGGGACACTTTTTCGACGGGAAAGATACTGTACAAGAAGATAGATACCCTGTATAACGGAACACTGCATGATTCCATCTTTGTTTTTTCAACCAACCCCACCGATACCCTGTATAGCCTTACGTTCACGTACCTGGGGCCGGGCAAAGGAAATTATACGCCGTTGCCCAGTGTGGCAAACGGAAAAGTATTCAGCTGGGTATCTCCCGATGCCAATAATAAAAAACAGGGCGATTGGGCCCCCGTGCTCTTACTGATCACTCCTAAAAAACTGCAGCTGGTAACCATTGCAGGAGAGTATGTATTCTCCCCAAAAACAAAGTTCAAGGCAGAGGTGGCGATGAGTAAATATGATGTGAATCTTTTTTCTCGAAAAGATAAAAGCAACGACCAGGGTTTTGCGGCCAAACTTCAGTTGCAGAACAACGATACCAGGGTACGTCTTTTCAATGCCCCGCTTTTAATGCAGGCAAAGCTGGGATACGAATTTGTGCAGCATCGTTTTAAACCGATCGAACGTTTGCGGAACATTGAATTTTTACGTGACTGGAGCCTGCCTTACGATATTGCCCCCGCCGACGAACATCTTACCAATGTCGGGTTAAAGCTGGGCGACAGCAAAGGAAACTTCATGCAATATGATCTTACCAATTACAACCGCAGCGATAAGTACAATGGCCTGCGACAGGTACTGAACACATACAACAGTTTCAGTGGATGGAAACTGACAAGCCAGTTCAGTCTTACCACACTGAATAATCCCTTGCAAAAGGGTTCTTTCTTCCGGCCAACCATCGACCTTAATAAAGAACTTACCCGTTTCAGGAAGATGCAGGTGGGCTTTAAATACAACAGCGAGCATAACAAACTACGGAGTAAGATCACCGATACGTTAACCCCGCTGAGCTTTGCATTCAATGTATGGCAGGTTTACCTGAGGTCGAACCCCGAAAAACCAAACCGCTGGGGTGTATCTTATTTCACCCGAAACGACCTGCTGCCGGTTGGGTCAAGATTCGAGAAGGCCGACCGCAGCGATAATTACAATGTATTTACCGACCTGATGAAAAGCGAAAAACACCAGTTCAAACTGAATCTTACTTATCGTAAATTATATATCCAGAACCAGGCCATCAGTGTGCAGAAAGAAGATAAGAGTTTGCTTGGCCGTGCCGAGTATTATGTAAATGAGTGGCAGGGATTCTTAACAGGGAATATATTGTATGAACTGGGATCGGGGCAGGAGCAGAAAAGAGAATATACCTATGTGGAAGTGCCGGCCGGGCAGGGGGAATACACCTGGATCGATTATAATGCGAACGGTATCCCCGAGCTGAATGAATTTGAGGTGGCCATTTTCCAGGACCAGAAAAAATACATCCGGGTATTTACACCCAGCAATCAATATGTGAAAGCGAATTACCTCCAGTTCAATTATAGTTTTTCGTTGAATCCGAAAATGCTTTTTAAATCGGCAAACCTCACCGGGTTCAAAAAGATATTATCCCGGTCCAGCACCAGCTCTGCACTGCAGATAAGTAAAAAGGAAATTTCAACAGGTACCTTTCTGCTGAATCCCTTCAGTAAAAAGCTGGTGGATACCACGCTGATCACACTGAGCTCATTCTTGTCAAACACTTTTTATTTTAACCGAAGTAATATCAAATGGGGCTTCGACGTAACGCATAGTGTAAACAACGGAAAGGCTTTGCTATCCTATGGTTTTGAGAGCCGGAAACTGAGAACCCTTTCCGGTAAGATACGATGGAACCCCGGCAAACGTATTGTGGCTACCATGGGTTACCGCAATATTAAAAATGTACTCAACACCATCGGGGCTAAATTCAATAACCGCAATTACCTGGTACTGCAGGATATTATAGAACCATCCATATCTTATATTCATAAAAGTAATTTCAGGTTCAGCCTTACGTATGCATACGGGCAAAAACGGAATACCATCGATTCTCTTGAAAGGGCCGGCAGCCATACACTAACGGCCGACATGCGTTACAATATTCTCAACAACAGCACCATCACTGCCCGGTTCTCCATGAACAAGATTAACTTTAATGCTTACCCCGGTGCTGCCAACACAACGGTTGGATATATTTTACTGGATGGTTTATTACCCGGCCAGAACTATTTATGGAACCTGGAGTTTACCAAACGGCTTGCCGGTAATATCGAGATCAGCATCCAGTACGACGGAAGAAAACCGGGAGATACCCGAACCGTACATATCGGCAGAGCATCCATCCGGGCCATATTCTAAAAGAAAAGAGGCACCGGTATGATGCCTCTTTCCTGGGAAGTATTTTTCCTTAACTGAATATGCCGCCTTTCTTCAGGCTTCGTATCCCTTCACCGATCTTAAAACCATTGTTATAAACTTCGATCTTATAATCGCCGGTGGCAAAACTACTGGCTTGTTTTAAGTCGATGCTCAGGGTCTGCCGCTGGCCCTGCGTATAGTTAACGTCTATCTTTTGTGTGAACGGTTTTTCTTTGCCGTCTCTTGTATTGAATTTTCCGGATCCCAGCGATTCAACGGAAACGGGGTTTCCATCGGGGGCAAACACACATACATAAATGTATTTTGTTCCGGAAGTGGCGGTACGGTTCTCATCAATATCAAAACTGATGCGGAGTTTATCTACCCGCTTTGCCACGGTGGTTGTCTTTTCCTTTCCGCTGCTTTTTTCATTGATACCCAGTATGGAGAAATTAGATGCATGAAGGGTGGATGCCACATCGATCACTTCGTCTTTCTGGCTGATGATGCCTTTGGCAGAATCAAGGTCTCTTAATACTTTATCCCGTTGCTGCGTTACCATATTCTTTTCCTGGGTAAGCACTATTTTTTCGCCCTCCAGTGTTTCTATCTTTGTTTTATAGCTAAGTATATCGGTATTGAGTGACCCGATCAGCGATTTGGCTTCGTTCAGTTCTGTTTCGGTGGCATTCACCTTCGCCAGCAGTTGCTGGATCTTTATTCTTTTCTGAGAAATATCCCTGTCTTGTTTGGTGATGATGCTGTCTTTGGTGTGGGCCATATCGGCGCTGCTCGTCTTGATCATGTCGTAACGCATGGTGGCTTCTTCCAGTTCTTTCTGCAACTGGTCACGCTGCGATGTGGTAGTGGCAATAACGGTTTCCTTTTGCTGGATGGTTTCCTTGGTCTGGTTCTTATCCCAGATGATATAACCCCAGGTGCCCAGCAATGCTACAACCAAACCGGCAGTAAGATAATTACGCCAGTTGGTATTGGCTGGTGGGGGGGCCATTTCAGTCGACTTCTCGGTGCCGGGGAAATTTTCAAAAGCCATGGTTAAGGTTTTTCTTGTATAAGATTAATAAATCTGTCCGTGGAATAAAATACCGTAAATGCCAGGATATTGATGGTGGACAGCCGTTTTAAAAACTGTGCCAAAGGTACAGACAGCGGATAAGAACGGATTCCAGCTGAAAGTTATTGCTGTGTTAAAAACATTTCAGGGGCTTGGCGCTAACTTTTATCTTTGGGCCATGAGTGCAGAAAAGATCATCAGCGACTGGAAGAAGAAAAGCTATAAACCCCTGTATTGGCTGGAGGGAGAAGAAGATTACTATATTGACATGGTGGTGAACTTTGCCGAGCATGAGATATTGAATGAAGCCGAAGCCGGCTTTAACCTGACGGTTTTTTACGGAAAAGATTCCGATTGGGCCACAGTGGTCAATGCCTGCAGGAGGTATCCTATGTTTGCGGAAAGGCAGGTGGTGCTGCTGAAAGAGGCCCAGCAGACGAAGGAGATCGATAAACTGGAAGGCTATATCG
>DAOQRQ010000277.1:0-4616 GCA_035355815.1 Ferruginibacter sp.
ATTTGCTTTAACGTAAATTTAAGAATTGAGTTTTAGTTATTCTGAATAAATATATTCATCTTTAACTAAGAATTTAGTTTTAGATTTAAAAGCCAATTAAAGTATATGCCTAAACTATCTGCCCTGTTGATAGCTGTAATGCTTTGTGCATTATCCGGTACAGCCCAAACCACTTCCCTGGCCGGCTCGGTTGCCGATACCAGCCAGAAAAAAGGAATCGCCAATGCGGTTGTCCTTCTTCTCACCCCGGTTGACTCGGTTCTTTACAAGTTTACCCGAACAGACAGTAAGGGTAACTACTCATTTAAGAACATCCGGAACGGGAATTACATCCTTATGACCACCCACCCCTATTTTGCGGATTTTGTGGACAATATTTCGGTGAATGAAGCTACTTCCAGTATTCCGCAGATAGCTGTTACTTCTAAAAGTAAGCTATTACAGGAAGTTATCGTTAAAAGCGGTAATCCAATCCGGGTAAAGGGCGATACCACTATTTATACCGCCGACAGTTTTAAAGTAAGCGCCAATGCCAACGTAGAGGAGTTGCTGAAAAAACTGCCGGGTATACAGGTTGACAAAAGCGGTAAGATCACCGCCATGGGAGAACAGGTGACCAAGGTTTTGGTTGATGGAGAGGAGTTCTTTGGCGATGATCCCGGCATGGCGGTAAAGAACCTGCGTGCCGATGCGGTAAAAGAAGTACAGGTATTTGATAAGAAAAGCGAGCAGGCTGAGTTTACCGGCATTGATGACGGTAAAACACAAAAGACGATCAACCTTAAAATGAAAGAAGACCGGAAGAAAGGATACTTTGGTAAGATCGATATGGCCGGAGGGTTTCTTAATAACCGCGACGACCGCTACAACAGTAATATCCTGCTCAGTTCTTTCAAGGGGAAAAGAAAACTTTCAGCTTTCTTGCTCACCGGCAATACCGGCCAGGATGGGCTGAACTGGGAAGATGCTGAGAAATTCGGGGGCGAAAATGAGAACATGAGTATGTCGATAGATGATGATGGCGGTGTAATGATGATGTGGACCGGCGGAAATTCTTCAGATGAAGAGCCCTATGTAAACACACAGAACGGTTTTATAAAAAATATCAATGCCGGGGTTCAGTACAGCAATAAATGGAACGACAAGCAAACGCTGAACCTGTCGCCGAAGTACAACAGCCAGGTTTATAACAATAGTATGCAACGGTATGCCCAGTCGTTATATAACAACGACTCATTGCTGATCGATCAGTCGACCACCGATACCTATGTAAACCGCTACAATTTTAAGACAAGCGGCAGTTACGAGATAAAACTCGATTCGAACAACACCATCAAGTTCACGGCAAAAGCAAATTTCTATCATACAGAAAGCGAGGAAGACAAGGCATCAACCAGTACCGGCAACACGGGTACGCTGAAAAATTCTTCCAGCAGCAATGTAAAGCTTGATAACGACAAGCAGGCGCTTTTTGGAAGCCTGTTGTACAAACACAAGTTTAAAAAACCAAGAAGGACCCTGTCGCTGAACACCGACTGGAATGGCCTTACCACCGATGGCAGCAGTTTTCTTAAATCGTTTAACCAGGTTTATTTCAATGGCTTGCCCAGTTCTGTACAGAACATCAACCAGCAGAGAATTACGGATAAATCAACACAAAAAGTTTCGTCGAGACTGGTGTATACCGAACCGCTTAGCGCCAAATACTCCCTGGAACTGGCTTACGAACTCAGCTATAACTATGGCAAGAACAACCAGGTAACTTATACCTATTCGCCGGTATCACAGAAGTATGATGTGGAAGTGGATTCGCTTACCAATAATTTCACGCAGTCGATCCTCATCAACAAACCATCTGCACGTATCAACTACAGCGGCAAGAAAGTAAAGTTTAATTTCGGATCAGGTTTTGGGTTCACTCATTTCGACCTGGTGGATAAAAGTCTTAATAAAGATTATATCCGCAATTACACCAATTTCTTTCCCTCGGCCAGTTTAAATTACACGTATAAATCGCAGCACAACCTGCGGATCAACTACAACGGCAGCACCAACCAGCCATCGCTTAACCAGTTGCAGCCCCTGCGTAACAATACCGATTATTTTAACCAGTACGTTGGTAACCCCGACCTGAAGCCATCGTTCACCAACTCATTCAATATTTCGCATAACACCTACAATTTCCTGAAAGATATGTTCATGTACCAGTCTTTCAATGTACGGTTCACCAGCAATGCCATCACCAATAACCGCATCATCGATCTTGATTCGGGTAAAACCATTACCAAGCCCATCAATACCAATGGCAATTATTCCATGAACTTATGGACAGGTATGGGATTCAAAGTAAAAAAGATCAATACCCGGTTCAACCTGGGTCCTAATTTCCGGTACAGCCGTACAGCAGACGTGTTCAATAATCTCACCAATTATTCAAAGAACCTGGGCGTGGGCCTCAACATGTGGATATCAAAATCAAAAGACAAGAAATACGATTTTGGCCTGAGCAATGACTTCTCCTACAACAGCAGTAAAACTTCGCTGAGCAATACATCCACACATTATTATGTGAATACGCTTTCGTTCAATGCAACCGTATATTTCCTGCCGAGTTTATCCATCAGCTCCGACTACGATTTTTATACCCAGCAGAAAACAAGCCAGCTGAACGGATTCAGTACGCATATCCTGAATGCAAGATTACAGAAGACGTTTAAGAAAGATGAATTCACGGCCTATTTTACGGTACGGGATATCCTGAACCAGAATGTGGGCCTCAGCAGGAACTTCAACAGCAATACGTTCACCGAAACAAGGAACGACCGCCTGCAACGTTATTGGATGATCGGTTTTACCTGGAATTTTAAAAACAAAAGCGCCGCTGCAAAATAATTAACACATGAAATCAGTCAACATAAAAACAGGTTTATTTGCTGCTGTACTTCTATTAGTTACAGCAAGCACCAACGCACAGCAATTCATCGACAAAGCGGTGATCGAATACGAAGTAAAGACCAACGTAAAGAAAACAATGGGCAACAGTTCCTGGGATGAGATGCTTAAAGAAGCCATGCCGCAATTCAAAACGGGTTATTACCTGTATACGTTTGCCGATAACAAAAGTATTTACAAGTTCGATCATTGGGCGCCCACCGGCAAAGTACCCGAGTGGCTGAGAAGGAATGATGAAGAAAATATCTGGTATTTCGACCACGATAATAATAAATTCGCCATGCAGAAAACGGTATTCGGAAGCAGCTTCATCACCGAAGATTCCATCCCGGTGATTCACTGGAAGATGGTGAATGAGAGCAGGGTGATCGCCGGGTTCAACTGCCGCAAAGCAGAAGGAAAGATAAACGACAGTGTGTACGTGTTCGCTTTTTACACCGATGAGATAACCATACCGGGAGGTCCCTGCTCCATCAGCGGCCTGCCGGGCATGATATTGGGCCTTACCATTCCAAGACTTTATACTTCATGGATCGCCACCAAGATCATGGTGAATAATGTAACCACCGCTGACATTAAACCGGTAAGTTCCAAAAAGAGTTATACCATGAAGACCCTGTATGCAACCATTAACGAGCGTACAAAGGACTGGGTAAGATCCGATGATCCGGATTCAAAAAAATGGATGGAGCAATTGTTGTGGAATATCCTGCTGTAGGATCATTCTCTATATCACGAATCCATCCGGCAGTATAGCGCCTTTTTTGATGACTACGATGCCGTCTTTAACCGTGAACAATGCATGATCGCTGTCGGGTAAATGAGCGCCACCGGTAATGCTTACATCGTTACCAATGCGGCAGTCTTTATCCACGATGGCGTTCCTGATCTTACACCGTTCGCCGATGCCCAGTTTGGGAATTCCTTTTTGAATGGAATAGGCCATTTCGGGAATGGTCTCGTAGTAATCGCTTCCCATGATATATGTATTCTCTATTTCTGTCTCCTTCCCTATCCGGGTACGTATGCCTATAACGCTGTTTGCGATCTTTGATCCGTGAATGATACAACCCTCTGCCAGTATACTGCTTTCAATTAAGGTACCCGCCACTTTCATAGGCGGCAACATGCGGGCACGGCTGAAGATGGCCTTTGTATTATCAAATAAGTTGAAGGGTGGTATTTCCATCGTAAGCGCCAGGTTGGCCTCGTAAAAAGAATAGATATTACCGATATCCGTCCAGTAGCCATCGTATTGGTAACTCAGCACCTTATACTTATCAATGGAAGACGGGATGATCTCCTTTCCAAAATCAGTAGCATCTTTTTTATCGTTCAGCAACTGGTCGAATAATAATTTCCGGTTGAATATGTAGATGCCCATGGAAGCAAGATAATTGCGGCCAAGCACCTGCATATCGCTTCCGGTATCGCTGATCCAGTCGGGTAATAATTCCTTTGCCGGTTTTTCAATGAAGGATGTGATGTAGTTTTCTTTATTGGCCTTCAGTATCCCAAATTCAGAAGCTTCTCTTTCCGCTACGGGAATGGTGGCAATGGTTATGTCGGCGCCCTTGGCAATATGTGCATCCAGCATGTCTCCAAAATCCATTTGATACAATTGATCACCACTGAGTATGAGCAGGTAATCAAAATCATTGTTG
>DAOQRQ010000278.1:0-4525 GCA_035355815.1 Ferruginibacter sp.
CACCCAGCGCCGACAATGCATTGGGCGCAATGGCCAAAAATCCTTCCTTGGCTGCACGGCGGGCCACGTCTTCAATATGGGCATTCAATCCCCGGTTCTCATGGATGACGATAATGGCCGGGTATTTCTTGTCTGCTTTTGGCCGGGCAATATAGGCTTCCATTTGTGCAGGAACGCCGGGAAAACTGATGCGTTCGGTGAACAGGTCTTCATCACTGGTGATCTTCATATTGGCAGCATTCACTTCAATCAGCGGAAGCACCGACATGGCAGCCGTTAAACTTCCCGTTAATAAAATGAGGCGGCTTATAAATTCACTCCTTGTTAAGGGGGCGTGGGTGTACTCGTCGTATAGATTGATTATTTTCTGATCCATGATTTTTTTCTTTGAAGTTAAAACAAAAGTTTCAGCAATTCTCATCGGCAGTATCCCTCTTTCTGTTCAAAATACACTCTGCTAAAGGAAATCTTTTATGGGTACCGATTATGACAAAAAAGCGATATATTACTATTTAAAAACACGTGATAGTAAAAAGAGAAATACCATGAAAAAATATTTTATTGTCCTGCTCCTGGCTGGTGTGGTGCTTACATTAAATGTTTGCAACAAAAATGATCTGCCTGCATCAGATCCCGTAATGACGCTTGGCCATGGAGCTATATTTGGCAGCAACGGAAAACAGGTGAAGATCACGAAAGCATTTATTAATACTGTACAGAAGTTTTACTTAAATAAACTATTCGCAGGGATTAAAAATAAAGAAACGGAAAATTATATTTCTCCTTCACAGATACAGGAAATACAGGATGTTATCAACCAGCATGTAAAAGACCCGGTACTTGCAAATGCCTTACTGGTCGACTGGTTGCTTGAAAAGGCCAGGCCAAAAGAAAAGCTGTCTTACATAAGTATGGTGAATAATGCCTTGCGCTGGAAATATTTGTGGGAACTAAACCCCGAAGCAGTGCAACCAAAGGATGGTTCTTGGGCCAAGGGGATAGACTTTGAAACAGCAAAGGGATTAGAACGAAGACTTGACATGGCAATAGTACTTCCAATCAATTTGGTTTCAAAAACCTATTGCGAAGAATGTCTGGATGCCGGCGTACCTGTTCCTGATTCTATGTTTGGAAGTAAATGGAGATATGTAGGAGATATAACTGATGAGTTTATTGATCCGAACTCAAAAGGAGAGTTGTGGATATATGAAAGTGAATCACCTAAAGGGGTTTGTCTTGCTCTGCCACGTTTTGGGCCGGGAAAAGATTCTGCAGGTATATTGGGGATCATCTGTTTAGGTACGGAAAGCAGTAAAGCCTGTTTTTTCGACAATCCTAATGGTGTGTCTTTTAAGCGAAATGAAAAAACGGATTTCAGGAATTTTTTGGGAGGCGCCGACCTGGTAGCAAACGGACAGGGTGTATGCACCGATTGTCATGCGGGGGAAAATCCATTTGTTGTACATCCAGATCAGCCTGTATTTAAAGCAGTGGCCGATAAATTAAAGCCGCTTGGCTGGTACATTCCCTTAGTGATTGCAACCTGGCCTAAAAACCCGGGACCCACCAATATTTTAGATGGCATTTCTTCTCCCGGTAAATGCACGATGTGTCACATAAAAGATAATGCAGGTCGTTTTCCGCAGGTATCTTCAGAATTACCCGGTTATTGCGATTTTATTTTACCGAATGCTACCTCTATAAAGAAAACAATGCCTCCAAATCCGGAGGGTAAAATAAATGTTGCGTTATTTAATGCTCATATAAATGCGTTGAGAGCGGCATGCAATACACTGCCATCAGATCCCGGAGATCTTGTAGGTTTTGCGGTACCCGATAACCCGGGATTTTTGTCTTCGCCGTTAATTATCTCACCTGTTTATCAATGTGCAACAAAAGTGGCTGTAGAAAGTGCGGTACTGAATGCTAAAGTTATCTTATCGGTTAATGGCATTGATGTGGCCACATATTCTCCGGCCAGGAATCCTCTTTTAATTGAATTCTCCGGACTGGCTCCCTTAAAAGTTGGCGACCTGCTTTCTGTACGGCAGGAACTGAGTGGAATAAGTTCGGCCACTTCACCAAAAATACAGGTACGGGATTATAAGGCAGACTATCCAAAAGGGCTTCCGGCTCCGGTCATTTCTCCTTCGTTAATTTATGCATGTGCAGAGGTAATAGGTGTTGTGCATGTACCTTCATCTATTGTTACTGTGTATAAAAATGGCAGGTATGTGGGACAACAAACCGGAAGTGTTGGCAGAACATTGATGTATGCAGGCACAATAAAAAAAGGAGATACTTTCACCGCCATTGCATCTCTTTGTAACGCTACGAGTGAAATGTCTGCCGTCGGCCGGGCTATTGCGGCGCCAACTCATATACCGGGAGCCAGGTTTGATCCCGCTATCATCTTTACCGGGCAGGAACTTATTTCGCTTTATAATCTTACGAATGGCAGCCAGACCCAGATAGGAGAAGCTTCATTTGGAAATCTTGGAGGATTTTCCGTGCCGGAATCCTGGTATCCAAATTTTGATCTAAGATCCGCATTAGGAAGACCATTAGGAAAGAACGATCGTTTATATGTAACACAGAAATTGTGCGACCTAATATCAACAAGAGAATCATCTACTACCATTACCTGCGATGAACTTCCTGCACCCCGTATTGAGCAACCTTTTACCGGTAATGCTTACGTTGTGGTAAAACAATCGATACCAGGTGCCAGGGTGCGTATCTACGATTTCAGCAATACGGAAATAGGTGATGGAAGCGGCAAACTGATCCAGTTAAGCAGGCCTCTTCGCTCATCGGATGGCTTTATTGTAGCCGTTCAGCAGGTTGATACATGCTCAAGTAAAACGGGGCACAGGGTAAATATTCAATAATACTCAAAGAGAAATTGGAATACATTTTTTAGTTCTTCTTAGATCAGTAGAACCATTTTGTAAATAAACCATTGCACATGCTGTCTGCCTTTAACTCCCAAAAATTCCGGTTCTGGTCTTTTGTATCTATGTTCCTGCTGGTGTTTGTGCACGGGTATAATCTTAACATCAGTTACCTGCAACCCTGGACCACTCCCGGCGAACCGATGACGGTGACGGCCTTTACCGAATACTGGCTGGCTAACGGCCTGTTTCGTTTCCGCATACCTATGTTGTTCATTATATCTGGCTACCTGTTTGCTTTAAGTGATCAGAAACCGTATAAACAGCGGTCTGCCAAAAGGGTAAAAACATTATTGTATCCGTATCTGATCTGGAGCGCTGTTGGTTTGCTGCTCACTTTTGTGCTGGAGTTTTTTCCGTACAGCCGGAATGTGGTGGCGGCTACACAAATGATGCAGATAGATGAGACCCGGACCCTCTTGCACCAGTATCATTGGTACGAGGTATTGGCCCGGTGGATATTCTTTCCCGTTTCATATCAACTGTGGTTCATTCGTGTTTTACTCATTTACAACCTGGCTTACCCGGCGCTTCGCTGGTGTGTTACAAATCGTACTGCCCGCTGGATATTCTTCAGCATTGCATTTTTACTCTGGCTTTCCACCGCCGGCTTTGTATTGATAGAAGGCGAGGGGCTGCTGTTTTTTTCACTGGGTATATGGATGCAGAAAACAAATTTCAATATTGATGCGCCCAATAAATGGCTGCAGCCGAAGCTATGGTTCCTTGTTTTTATGGTTTGCTCTATCCTTAAAACGGTGCTGGCATTTTATCCGCCGTTCAATGCTGTTGAACCGGTATTGCTGCTGATGCATAAAACAGTAGTGTTAAGCGGACTGATCTGCGCCTGGTATGGTTGCAATGTGCTGGTGAGATGGTGCATGAATAAAAACTGGTTTGTATGGCTGTCTGCCTTCTCCTTTATGATCTATGTATTGCATGCGCCGATAGTAGTGTTTGCAACAAAAGCAATATTTATGCAGATCAGTGATTGGTTCGGGTACCGCATGCTTACGTTTATTGTATTGCCTTTATGTTTGATCGCCGTATCAGTGATCATTGGCGCCCTGCTGCGAAAGTTACTGCCGGGTGTTTATAGTTTTGTTACCGGCGGAAGGGGGATGGGTTGAGGGAACAGTCGGTTGATGTTTATCGATACACTCTTACATAATCTATTTCCATCCTCACAGGAAAGATACGGTCATCAACTCCTTTCTTTCCTCCCCAGTCGCCGCCAATGGCAATATTCAGCAGTAAATGAAAGGGCTGATCAAAAGGCCAGGCCTGTGAACCGCTGTGTTCATTGGTAAATGTGAAATATACTTTGTTGTTTATAGAAACGCTGATACTGTCCTTGCCCCAGTCTAACGCATAAACATGAAAATTATCCGAGCAATCCGGCACCGGGATGGTTGCCGTCTTTTGTGTGCCGATAACGTGGTTGTATTTTTTTGTGTGTACAGAAGCGTGAACGATCCCCTGTTCAAAACCCACGTGTTCCATAATGTCTATCTCGCCATCATCGGGCCAGTTAAGCGGATCGGTTGATGCCAGCATCCAGATGGCCGGCC
>DAOQRQ010000279.1:0-4514 GCA_035355815.1 Ferruginibacter sp.
TTCATAATATTCCTGTGCAGGAATGTGAATGTCGTCGCCTTTAAAATTCATAGCAATGCCGAGCTGCTGAAATTTATCGGGAATGATACCGAGGTGCTCGATGCCGGCATTTTTAATGGTGATATCGCTTTGCGTCATGGCGGCCAGGCCAATGAAGGAACCCACTTCGATCATGTCGGGTAACATCGTATGTTCGGTTCCTCCTAAAGAATCCACGCCGGTAATGGAAAGCATATTGCTGCCGATGCCGCTGATCTTTGCACCCATACGGTTCAGCATTTTGCAAAGCTGCTGTATATAAGGTTCGCAGGCGGCATTGTAAATAGTGGTGGTGCCGTTGGCCATGGAGGCCGCCATTAAAATATTGGCAGTGCCCGTAACACTGGGTTCATCCAGCAACATGTTTATTCCTTTGAGGCCGGTAGTTTCCAGGTGAAAGAAACCATCATCGGTATGATAGGAAAAATGGGCGCCCATTTTTTCAAAGCCAATGATATGAGTGTCCAATCTTCTCCTGCCGATCTTATCGCCGCCCGGCTTGGGTATGTACGCTTTTTTAAACCGTGCCAGCATAGGTCCGGCCAGCATTACAGAGCCACGTAACTTGCCGCTTTTTTTGTGATAGGCCTCGCTGTGCAGGTAATCCACGTCCACCTCGTCGGCCTGGAAGGTACAGGTATCCCGGGTTTGCCGGCTGATCTTCACGTTCATTTCACCCAGCAGTTCTATCAGCAGGTTCACATCAATGATGTCGGGAATATTTTTTATGGTAACTTTTTCCGGAGTAAGCAAAACGGCAGAGATGATCTGCAATGCTTCGTTCTTTGCACCTTGCGGCGTTATTTCACCGGATAATTTTTTACCGCCTCTTACTTCAAATGATTGCATATTTTCCTGTTACACTGATTTTACTGATTACACGAATTATGGCAAACGTAAATAAAAAAACCTGACGTTTACAAGCATCAGGTAAGTATTTATGAATTGTGTAATCCGGTTTAATTCGTGTAACTGCTAATACCTCTTCTTGAAATTACGGTTACCACCTCCGTTGCTCCGGTTGTCGCCACCTCTTCCGCCGCGGTTATCTCTTCCACCGCCACCGCGGTTGTCTCTTCCGCCGCCCTGGTTGCTGCGGCCACCAAAGTTCTTCCGGAAATTATTGCCGCTTCGTTTGCCATAATCATCCCTGGTATCTTCCACCCGGTGTTTAACAAAGGGCCGGTTATTGAATTCAAGCTCGCCCTGGGTAATGGCCGACAGTTCACTTTGAATAGAATCGTCGTGTACCAGTTCTTTATGCCAGTTGCTGTAGGTGAGCTTCATATAATACGCAATGGCATTGGCAAAGCCCTGTTTCTTTTCGGGATTCTCTTCTTTAAGCGCTTTATCGATCACCACTTCAATATTCTTACCCAGGTGGTTGAATTTGGGATATTTTTTGGGATAACGAAGTGGGTCGGGTTTTGCTTTTAATGTCTCCCGGGTGGGGATGGGATAGGGGCTATCCACATCTAACGTGAAATCGCTGATAAGAAAAAGGTGGTCCCATAACTTATGGCGGAAATCCTCCACATTCTTAAGGTGTGGGTTCAGAAAGCCCATCAGTTCGATGACGGCATAGGCATTTTTCTGCCTTTCTTCCCGGTCTTTAATGCCCAACAGGTATTCTACCATTTTCTGAATATGTCTGCCATATTCCCGCATGATCAAATGGTTCCTGGTAGTATTATACTCCATGTTCTCGGTATTTAGCATAGTACAAATGTAAGGTTTAAAATGATGGAAACAAGGCGTGGCCTTATTTAGCCGGCCCGGTTCCTATTCCTCCCCGGCGGAATTTAAAATAGAGCAGTGCGGCTATTCCGCCCAGCCCGTCGGCCGCCCAATCTGTAAGATTAAAGCTGCGGCCGGGGATGAAGAATTTCTGTATAAGTTCAGTGGTGATCCCCCATATAACAGATGCTATGGTAATTTTAATGAGCCAATTCCACTTTTCCTTTACCGGTAAGGCCGATCTTACCACGGGCAACATAAAAAGCCAGGCTAAAACGGCAAATATTCCCACGTGTATGAATTTATCAAAGTTGATTTCGATAAGCCAGTTATCAACTTTAGGCAGGTTGTAGCCCGGAATGCATATCAATATCAATACAAGAAAAAACCAGGCAATGCCTGGGTAAAATTTTTTTACAGGAATATCTTTTATTTCTGAAGGCTGGCGGTTCATTAACTGGGTTGATTATGCCACTACAGCTGCATAAGCCTCTGCATTCATAAGCTTCTCTACATCTGCCGGGTTGTTCACGGTCATCTTTACCATCCAGCCATCGCCATACGGATCGGTGTTTACCAGTTCTGGTTTTCCGTCGAGCAGGGGGTTTACTTCAGTAATGGTTCCGGCAACGGGCGAAAAGAGGTCGCTCACGGTTTTTACTGCTTCCACCGTGCCAAATACTTCTTCTGCAGCCACCGGTTTTCCATTTGATGAAATGTCGATATATACAATATCACCCAGTTCACGCTGTGCAAAATCGGTGATGCCGATGGTGGCCGTATTGCCGTTTAAAGAAACCCATTCATGGTCTTTGGTGTAGCGAAGGTTTTCAGGAAAATTCATTTTTTATGATTTTGTTTTAACTGATTGGGTGCAAAATAAGTTTTTTGTTTGTAAACTATTTTATCACTTCTATATACATGCGTACATCGCCGAGGGGCCGGTCGTAAGGTTGGCCGTTGGTTGGCACGGATGCAATCTTGTCGATCACTTCCAGCCCGCTCTCTACCTCGCCAAAAACGGTGTAGTTCGTATCAAGAAAAGGAACGCCGCCAATGGTTTTATACAGCTTTCTTTTGGCGGGGGAGAATTTAATTCCCATCTGCAGCTCCAGCATGTTCAGGTCTGCATCGGTATATACTTTCCCCTGTACAAGATAAAACTGGCAGCCACTGCTTGCTTTTTCAGGATTGTTTGTACGGGCAGCGGCCAGGGCGCCTTTTTTATGAAATAAACTGGTATCAAATTCAGCCGGAATGGTATACCCCACGTCGCCGCTGCCAAGCGGAACACCCTGCGCTGCATTTTTACTGGACGGATCGCCACCCTGGATCATAAAGCCGTTAATGACCCGGTGAAATAAAAGACTGTCGAAAAAATGTTCGTTGGCCAGTTTGATGAAATTATCCCGGTGTTTTGGGGTCTTATCATACAGGCGAACAACGATCACGCCCGAATCGGTAGTGATTTTTACACGGGTACCCGGTATCATTTTTACCGGTTTTACCGTTTTAGCCACCGGCTTCACGGTCTTTTTTACAGGAACAGTTTTTTTTGTGGTAGCCACCGGTTTTTTAACCACCGGTTTCTTTGCCTGTGCATTTACTGCAGCGGTTGAAAAGGTCAGTAAAAGAATAGAGAGTACGATTCGTAGCTTGTTCATAATTTAATAATTAGTCAATAAAATCCTGGTTTTGAAAATAAAGCAATATATGATCTTTTAAAAAATTTTCCTGTTCGGTCAATACAAATGGCGGCAAGGGCTTCAGTTGCTTAAAGTGAGGCCAGCCCTCTTCATCATTTCCTTCCAGCACATAATAACCGCTTGGTGAAAGTACGGTGCAAACAGCAATATGCATCAGGTCCTGCTTTTCTTCCTTGCTGAAATCCTGTTTGCCGCTGCCCAGTTCCTGTATGCCAATAAGGAAAAGAATCCCGTCCATATCGGGTTTGATACCAAACCGTTCCTTGATGCGGATACGTAGTTTCAGCCACCTTACCTGTAAATCGTCCTGCGCCTGCTGCATTTTGCAAATATAATGATAGAACGCAGATGACAATAGAAACACGGATGACACGGATACTGCGGATCAAAAACGGATCTGATCTGTGCAAATCAGCCCCAATCTGTGTCATCCGTGTTTCTATCATCTGCTCTCAGCTTCAAAATTGTATATTTGCCCAAATTTTTGAGTAGATATGTTACAGATCGGTTATATCAGGCAAAACACAGCATTGGTTAAGGAAAGATTGGCAGTTAAGCATTTTGGTGATTTGTCTGTGGTTGATAAATTAGTAGAACTTGATGAGCAGGTCCGCAAGTTGAAGACGGAAACGGAAAGCATTCAGTCTTCCGTTAATGCAGCCAGCAAGGAGATAGGTATGCTGATGGGCAAGGGAGAAAAGGAAGCAGCCGAAGCAAAGAAACTGGAAGTGGCCGGCAACAAAACAAACCTGCAAAGCCTGGCTACTCAATTGGCCGAAGCAGAAAAATCACTGTACGATAACCTGGTATTGCTGCCCAATCTTCCTCATTCTTCTGTACCAAAAGGAAAAACGCCGGAGGATAATGTAGTGGCAAGAGAAGGAGGTAATAAACCATCGCTGCCCGCCTCTGCAGTACCTCATTGGGAACTCATAAAAAAATACGACCTGGTTGATTTTGAGACAGGCGCTAAAATAACCGGTAGCGGCTTTCCATTGTATAAAGGAAAGGGAGCCAAACTGCAGCGGGCAC
>DAOQRQ010000280.1:0-4491 GCA_035355815.1 Ferruginibacter sp.
TGCAGGAAGGGAAGTTAGGATTTTTATTCCTTTGTAGTAAGAATGCATGCACCGTTTTTATTTCCGTTTATTGATCGCTTTCACGATCCGGTCGGTACGCCTGTCGGCCCTTGCATTGTTAAGCGATACCACCGCCCAGATGGCTGCAGGTATCCAGCCGATCAGTGTTATTTGTAAAATAAGGCAGAGGATGCCGGTGAGGATCCTGCCCCTGAGTATGAAAGAAAGCCAGGGTAATAATATGGCAAGAAGTGTCATCAACCAGGTTTTACTGTATATACAAATTTCCTTTTTTTAATGTACAGCATATCATTTAATGATCCTTTTCTCTACGCCTTCATTGGTTATCCTGACCGGTCGGATAAAACCTTCTTCATCAAAATACAAATGATCCATACAGGTAACCCGGGAATTGCCATTGGTTTCTGTTAAGGGGCGGCGGTGATAAATAATATACCAGTCATCGCTGCCGGGAATATTGATTACCGAGTGATGCCCGGCGCCTGTTGCAATGGATGCATCCTGCTGCAGAATTTTACCGATGCGATTAAAAGGCCCAAAAGGCGAATCGCCGATGGCATAGGCCACGCTGTAATCGGGGCCTGTCCAGCCGCCTTCGCTCCACATAAAATAATATTTACCTTTCCGGAAGAACAGGAACGGCCCTTCCACATAACCTTGTGGTGTGATCTCTTTAAATGTATGGCCATCGGCAAAGGGAACAAAACCGCTGAAGTCGTCTTTCAACTGCGCAATATTGCAATGGCTCCACCCGCCATAGATGAGGTAGTATTTTCCATCACGGTCTTTAAAGGCAAACTGGTCTATTGGCTGGGCGCCGTTATAAAATGCGGATATCAATGGTTTGCCTAAATGATCATGGAACGGTCCGGCAGGATCATTCGCAACCGCCACACCAATACCGCCGTATTCCTTATCGCTTTGTATATCATTGGCGCCTAAGAAAAAATAATAACGGCCATTGTGTTCGATCACCGAGGGCGCCCACATGGCCCGCTTTGCCCACTTAATGGCAGCCGTATCTAAAATGCGGCTGTGTTTTGTCCAATGAATAAGATCTGTTGAAGAGAATGCATCGAAGAACACCTGCTTGTTATAGGGCGCAGAGTAGGTTGGGTAGATCCAATACTGCTTATTGAATACCGCTCCCTCGGGATCGGCATACCAGCCGGGGAATAAAGGATTGCCTGCATGGGTTTGCGCTTTTGTGTACACAGCAATAAAGCAGCAGGCAATGATCAGGAACTTCTTCATTTAGTTTATTTGTGCTAAGCTAAATGATTTATGGTTATTGCAAACGGGTGTATGAAGCCGGTGAATTGAATTTCGGGAACCACATCAGGCTGCGTACATCAGGTTTCCTTCCTTGGTAAGTGCCGCATGGATGTATTGGAACCCCAGCTCTGTAATAAAAATAACTGCCGGTGAATGAAGCAGGATGTTGATCAGTCTTTCCGATCTTAGTTCTTCCAGGTGTTTTACACTCTCATCCCAGGGAAAATTCTGGCGAACAATGATCTCGTTTGGATGAACGACCCGGGAAGTAGGATGGGAGTCGTTCTTTACCAGTTCGTAAATGGTCTGAAGGGTTTGATACTTACTTTGCATGGCCTGATAGTTTTACGATTAAGAAAAATTACCAGGGTACGGATCAAAGTACAATCATAAATCATTCCAGTTTTTGCATTTTGTGTTAAGAACTTGTTTTTTTTGGCCTGAACAGGGGGAGAGTATTTCAGTGCCGGGTGTAAGATTCCCGGGAACTTATACCCGGCTACCTGGTTAGATCTCAATCATTTATTCCCAAAAAAGTGATCAGGAGGTAACAAGAGACCGGGTGGCAGGATATAGAATAAAAAAGCAGATAGCCTGTATAACCCTTTACTATTTTTCTACTTTTAAATCACCGTTATGCAAAAGATATCTTTACTGATCGCTGTTTTGCTGGTTCTGCACCTGGCTGCTCTCCCGCAAAAAGCCGTTACCGGCAACCTGGAAGGAGGTCTTTCCATATATGCTGCTTGGAAAGATGGTTCCAAAGCGGCATTTCTTCCTTCGTTCACCATTGGCCCGGGTATTAAGTTTCTTAAAACGAATAGCTTTTCCATTTTGCTGAACATACCGTGTACCGTTGGCTGGAACCTGAACAAGGGAACTTATTTTGGTATCAATGCGCCGCTGATGCTGAACCTGAAGATGGGTTCGGCTTCGGGTAACGACAACAGTTCAAAATTCGGGTTCATCATTGGCGCCGGGGCCGGCTATACCAATATTGCAAACTATTATGAAGACTCAGGTAATAAACGGGCACATAAAGAATTCTGGGGATACCAGTTGCGTGCCGGTATCAACTTAGGCAGGTCAGAGATGGGCATCAACGGCCCCACCATCGTTTTTAATTTTGGTAAAAGCATCACCAGCGGCAACGGGTATGTGGCCGGGCTTAGCTTAATGATCAATGCCGACACGGGTAAATGACAGACTGCAATTCTTCTTATGCAGCCTGGGACAATAGATCTTTTTATATATCCCTTCGTAAAGTATCTACAAAAGAATCACAAAAGGATTTACGTTTTATTTTTCGGTTGTACCGCATCTTTGAGTTGTTAAAAATCTGATCTGAGTATCCTCTGAAACCGATGGAATCCTTTCTATGAAAACCCGGTGTACCCTTACGGCCATCGTCAACAAATTTAAAAATCCTGTGAAAAGCCTTCAGCAATGAAGGTTTTTTATTTACCCCATAAGCAACGCCTCCCGGGTGCTTACCTCTTTCACAAGGCGGGAGGCGTTGGTAAAAGCTTAAAACCCCGAGAATAAGAATGGTGAAACCATGCAGGAAGGATTGGCCTTCCTGCTTTTTATGTTGTAATGCCTGGCAACAGTAAAAAACCGGCCTGCAAACGCTTTCTGAAAATAAAGTAGATTTACAGCCGTAGCCGGTTGATCCGTTATGTTGCAAACTGCTGAAAAAAATATCGCTGTTGTATGTAATCCGCTTGCAGGCGCCGGCAGGGCTATTGCCTTTTTAGAAAAGCTTTGCCGTGAACTGACAAGTAGAAATAAAGCATACAAAGTTTTTACAGAGAAGTGGCCCGGCAACTTTGATGGGTTTACCGATGTGTTCATTGTGGGCGGCGACGGAACACTCAATTACTTTGTAAACCTGTATCCGGCTATAAAACTTCCACTGGCAGTTTTTAATGCCGGTACCGGTAATGATTTTCACTGGCTGCTTTACGGTAATAAAACATTTGATGAGCAGATGCATATCGTACTGGAAGCCGGGCCAAGGCCCGTGGATATCGGCAAATGCAACCGGCATTATTTTATCAATGGAGTAGGCATCGGTTTTGAAGGAGAAGTGGCCCGGGCGCTTACGGGCAAGAAGAAAAGACCGGGAAAAGCATCTTTTCTTTTCTGTATCCTGCAAAAGATATTTACTTACCGATCAAAAAACTATTCAATACGCTCTGCCGAATGGAATGAAACCGGGAAGAAACTATTGGTGGATATTGCCAACGGCAGGCGTGCCGGCGGCGGATTTCATATCGCCCCTGAGTCGAGCGCCGATGACGGTGTTTTTGATGTGGTAGTGGCAGGTGCACTCAATTCCTTTGAACGCCTGCGTTATCTTCCTGTCATTGAAAAGGGTAAACACCTGGGTCTTGGGTTTATTCATCATCACCGAACCAAAAAGATCAGCATTGAAAGCGATGAGCTTCTTCAATACCATCTCGACGGAGAATACGGAGAAGCAAATAAACTGGAAATTGAAATACTTCCATCTCAATTACAATTCAGGTACTAGCCCTGCTGCCTGCGCACATATTTGGTAAGAATAACGATCTGCTGCCCTTCGATCCTTCCTTCGATCTGTTCGGTATTATCTTCCACCAGGCGGATATTCTTTACCACCGTTCCCATTTTTGCATTCAGCGTAGAACCCTTTACATCCAGTGATTTTATAAGTACCACACTATCGCCGCTTTGTAACTGGTGTCCGTTACAATCTTTGTGAAGATCAACCGATGCATCGTTCTCATGATCGCCTGTTGCTTTGGCCCAGGCCAGGTTTTCATCACTTAAATAAAGCATATCCAGGTTTTCCATGGCCCAGCTCTCATGGCGCAGCCGGTTGAGCATACGCCAGGCGGTTACCTGCACGGCAGGTACTTCACTCCACATCGATTCCGTTAGGCATTGCCAGTGTTTGCTGTCTAATTCTTCTTTTTTCTCCACCTGTGCCAGGCATTTGGAGCAGATCAATACAGACGTATCGGCCGAAAGACCATTTTGCGGGGGAACTTCAAAAAGCCTGAGATCATTTTCGCTGTTACACAGTTCGCATTTATTGCCACTCCGGATTGCCAGTTGCTCTTCTACTTTCATTATTCGTTTTTAGTTTGCTGCAAAAGTAAAAACGAATAATGAAAGTAGAAGAGCAACTGGCAATCCGGAGTGGCAATA
>DAOQRQ010000281.1:0-4447 GCA_035355815.1 Ferruginibacter sp.
CGCTGACCTTACCAACCCCGCCGATTTTATGGCCAACCTTCGCAAAGCCATTGAGTACGGTTTAACCGAACCCAAAGCATTGGAGGCACTTACAAAAACTCCCGCCAGTTTATTGGGCGTGTATGATAAGATCGGAAGTCTTGATGCCGGAAAGATCGCCAACTTCATTATTACCTCCGGCCCCGTGTTTGCTGAAAAAACAACCTTACTGCAAAACTGGACACAGGGAATTAAGAATGCAGTGAAAGACGAGAACTGGTACGATGCAAAAGGATTTTATAAACTGGTTGCCAATACAAACAGCGGTGCCAAAGCCTATTCACTGGAACTGAAAGATGCAGGCGTTGCCAGTTTCATCAGCAAGGATACCCTCACCGGTAAATATACGTACGACGGCAAACTGGTTAAGCTGAGTTATACCGAAGGCCGTGGTCCCGGTGCAAGAGAAACCATACTAAGCGGCGCTGTTGCCGGTAATACATGGAATGGCTACGGATCGGATGCACAGGGAAATAAATTTACCTGGACAGCAACTTTTGACAAAAAAGCCGAAGTAAAGGCAGACAGCGCCCGGCCCAAACAACCCCTGGTGCTTGGAAAAGTAGTGTACCCCTTTCTGGGCCTGGGATCGGAAGAATTACCAAAGCAGGAAAATATCTTAATTAAGAACGGTACCGTTTGGACCAGCGAAAAAGAAGGCAAACTGGAAAACACCGATGTACTTATTAAGAACGGAAAGATAGCCGCCGTTGGAAAAAATCTTTCTGATGCAACGGCTAAAGTGATTGATGCAACAGGCAAGAATATTACGGCAGGTATTATCGATGAGCATTCGCATATCGCCTCTTCCTCTACCAACGAAGGCGGACAAAGTGTTACTTCCGAAGTACGCATCGGCGATAACCTGAACCCCGATGATATAAATATATACAGGCAGCTGAGTGGCGGCGTAACCACGTCACATATATTACATGGCTCTGCCAATACCATTGGCGGACAAACACAATTGATAAAACTGCGCTGGGGAATGGACGACCAGGAATTGAAATTTGCCGGGGCTGATCCTTTTATAAAATTCGCCCTGGGTGAAAACGTAAAAAGAAGTTCGGCCACGCAGGGGAACCCCCGTTTTCCCGATACACGCATGGGTGTGGAACAGGTTTTAACAGACGCTTTTCAACGAGCATCCGATTATCAAAAAGCATTAAAGGCAGCCGAAGAGAATAACAAAAAGAAAGGCGCTACCCCCATCATGGTGAGAAGAGATCTTGAACTGGATGCCTTATCTGAGATCATGAACAGGAAACGGTTCATCACCTGTCATTCGTATGTACAGAGTGAGATCAACGCCACCATGAAAGTGGCTGAACGTTTCGGGTTCCCGGTTAACACGTTCACCCATATTTTAGAAGGATACAAAGTGGCTGATAAGATGAAAGCTCATGGTGCCAACGCATCTACCTTCAGCGACTGGTGGAATTATAAAATGGAAGTGGTGGATGCCATTCCTTATAATGCATACATCATGAGCAAGGTAGGATTGAATGTTGCCATTAATTCCGACGATGCTGAAATGGCCCGCCGCCTGAACCAGGAAGCAGCCAAAAGTATGAAGTACGGCGGCATGAGTGAAGAAGATGCTTTGAAGATGGTAACCATCAACCCGGCAAAGATGCTGCACGTGGATAATAAAGTAGGAAGTATAAAAGTAGGTAAGGATGCCGACCTGGTTGTATGGAGCGATAATCCCCTATCCATTTATGCCAAAGCAGAAAAAACAATTGTGGACGGTACTATTTATTTCGACCGCGATAAAGATGCGGAAATACGCAAGCGTAACCAGGCCGAAAAAGCAAGGATCGTTCAAAAACTGGCCACGCTGAAAAGAACAGCAGCCGGTGGCGCCCCCGGGGGAAATTTTCAACGGGCAAGGCCAAGGTACGAAGTAGTGAATACCTGCAGTGATCATAATCACAATACAGGTTTACTTACCATTGAGGCAGATGAAGTGGGTGAAAATAAATAATCAGAAAAAATCATGAACATGAAAAAGATATTCATATATATAAGTTGTGTTTTGGCAACGGCCGGTGTTTCTGCCCAGGAAACCATTTTGCCGGCTGCTGCACAAAAAGAGACCATTGCCCTTACCAACGCCACCATTCACGTAGGTAACGGCCAGGTGATAAACAACGGAACCGTTGTTTTTAAGAATGGCAAGATAACCGAAGTGGGCGCCACGGCCGCTACTGCAGGAGCAAAGATCATTGACTGCAGCGGAAAACATATTTATCCCGGGCTGATCTTAAGTTCTACCCAGGTGGGATTGATTGAAGTTCCTTCGGTACGGGCAACCATTGATGCATCGGAACTTGGCGAACTGAATCCCAGTATCCGTTCATTGGTTGCGTATAATACGGATTCAAAAGTGATAAACACGTTACGTCCAAACGGAATTCTGTTAGCCAACATCGTTCCGGATGGCGGTATCATTTCCGGCTCTTCTTCGGTAGTGCAGTTTGATGCATGGAACTGGGAAGACGCTGCATACAAAGCCGATAACGGCTTTCATTTCCGCATTCCTTCCCTGCTGGCAAGGCGCAGGGGATTTGGTGGCGGTGGCGGCAACTTTGGTGCACAGCCGGCTGCCGACCCGGTAAAAAGAGGGTTGGAACAGATTGAGAATGTGAAAGTGTTCTTTAGAGAAGCGAAAGCTTACCTGGCTGAAGGCAAACACGAAGCTACCAACCTGAAGTTTGAAGCAGTGAAAGGTTTGTTCGACAAGAAACAAAAATTATTCATCCACTGCAATATTGTAAAAGAGATGCTGCTGGCGGTTGACTTTGCAAAAGAGTTTGGTTTTGACGTGGTTTTGGTAGGTGCTGTAGACAGCTGGCAGATCGCCGACCTGCTGAAGCAAAATAACATCGCCGTAATATTAAACCAACTGCACAACCTTCCTGCTATGATCGATGACGACATTGATCAGCCATTTAAAACACCGGCCATATTGCAAAAAGCCGGAGTGTTATTCGCCCTTAACGACGATGATGAGAACACCCGCAGCCGCAACCTGGCATTTAATGCAGGCACAGCATCTGCCTATGGCCTAACCAAAGAAGAAGCGCTGAGTGCTATCACGTTAAACGCTGCAACCATCTTAGGTGTGGCCGACAAAACCGGCAGCATTGAAAGCGGCAAGGATGCCAACATTTTGGTAAGCGAAGGCGACCTGTTAGACATGCGCAGCAATATCATTGACCATGCTTTTATACAGGGCCGCCAGGTAGACCTGCACAACAAACAAACCCAACTGGCAGAAAAGTATGAAACGAAATATGGAATAAAATAAATTTCATCTAATGAATAAAAAAGCAGGATCGATGAAAATTGGTCCTGCTTTTTTATTGGTTTTAATATCCCGAACATTTACCTTACCTTAATCATCAAATAGAAAAAATGAAGAGACTCTTTTCCTTGTTTGTTGCCCTATTCTTAACAGGCATCATAACCCATGCCCAGCAAACCATTATCCACTGCGGAAAACTGATCGACGTAAAGAACAAAGTTGTTATTGAGAATATGTCGGTAATGGTTACAGGAAATAAGATCACCGATGTAAAGCAGGGTTATGTTCAACCCGGCACTGCTGATAAAGTAATTGACCTGAAGAACTACACCGTGATGCCCGGCTTAATGGATATGCACGTACACCTGGAAGGTGAGACAAAGAGAGGAGGCGTTGCCGACCGCTTTACCATGAACCCGCAGGATGTTGCTTTTGAATCGGTGAGGTATTCCAACGTAACCCTGCTGGCAGGCTTTACCAGCGTTCGTGACCTGGGCGGCAGCGGCGTAAATATTTCCTTACGCAATGCAGTGAATAAAGGCTGGATCGTGGGTCCCAGGATTTATACTGCCGGAAAATCCATTGCCACCACGGGCGGACATGCCGACCCCACCAATGGTTACCGCAAAAGCCTGATGGGTGATCCGGGGCCAAATGAAGGCGTGATCAATGGAGCAGATGATGCAAGAAAAGCCGTTCGCCAACGATACAAAGATGGCTCCGACTTAATTAAGATAACCGCCACTGCCGGCGTGTTAAGCCAGGCGAAGGACGCTTCGGGTGCACAATTCACCGAAGAAGAATTGAAAGCCATTATAGAAACAGCAAAGGATTACGGATTTAAAGTGGCAGCCCATGCACATGGCGCCGAAGGAATGAAAAGAGCGATCCGTGCAGGCGTAACTTCTATCGAACACGGGACTTTTATGGACGATGAAGCCATCGAGTTATTTAAAAAATACGGCACCTGGCTGGTACCAACCATCATCGCCGGAAAATCCACGGCCGATTCGGCAAAGATACCCGGTTATTACTCGGATATCGTTACACCTAAGGCTCTATCTGTTGGACCGAAGATACAGGCAACCTTTACCAAGG
>DAOQRQ010000282.1:0-4445 GCA_035355815.1 Ferruginibacter sp.
TGATAAAAATCAACTTTTCCGGTGACGAATGTTGTCCAAAATTGACCGGTGATGCCCTAACTATGCAGGGTACCAAGTTCTACAATTATGGCAAACAGATCAAAGGCCGGAAAGTATATATACTTCTTCGGTGGCGGCAAAGCCGATGGAAATGAATCAATGAAAAATTTATTGGGGGGTAAGGGGGCCAACCTCGCTGAAATGGCCGGGCATCCCAAACTGCGGTTGCCGGTTCCCCCGGGTTTTACAGTAACCACCGAAGTATGTACATACTTCTACGCCAATAAAAAAACATACCCGAAAATTTTAAAGGGGCAGGTGCAGGAAGCGCTGACCCGGATTGAAAAACTCACCGGAAAAAAATTCGGCGACAGCAATAATCCCCTGTTGCTTTCCGTTCGTTCGGGCGCCCGAAAAAGTATGCCGGGTATGATGGAGACCGTGCTGAACGTAGGACTGAATGAAAATACGATCAAAGGCATTATTGCACAAAGCGGCGATGAACGCTTTGCCTATGATGCATACCGCCGCCTGATCATGATGTACGCCGATGTGGTAATGGAAAAAGCCGCGGGCGTTGAACCCAAACACGGCAAAGGCATCCGTAAAGTACTGGATGAAAAATTAGAAGATATCAAACATGCAAAAGGCTACAGCAGTGACACGGATCTGACCGTAAACGAACTGAAAGAACTGGTGAAGGATTATAAAAAAACGGTGAAGAAAGTGTTGGGTAAAGAATTTCCAGATGATCCCTATGAACAGATGTGGGGTGGCATCAGCGCTGTGTTTGCCAGCTGGAACGGCAAGCGGGCCATAGAATACCGCCGTATTGAAAAGATACCCGATGAATGGGGCACCGCCGTAAATGTGCAGGCCATGGTGTTTGGTAATATGGGCAACAACAGTTGTACCGGCGTTGCTTTCACCAGGAACCCGGGCAATGGGGAGAATAAATTTTATGGCGAATACCTGGTAAATGCCCAGGGCGAAGATGTGGTGGCAGGCATCCGAACGCCGGCGCCGGTGAATGAATATTCCAAGAATGCGCAGAGCAAACAATTTACCACGCTGGAAAAATTAATGCCTGCGTTGTATAAAGAACTGTTCGGTTATCAGAGAAGATTAGAGCAGCATTACAAAGACATGCAGGATATTGAGTTCACCATTGAAAAAGGAATACTGTATATGCTGCAATGCCGCGTAGGAAAACGGAATGGGGTGGCTGCCGTTCGCATGGCAACGGAAATGCACAAAGAAAAACTGATCGATACTAAAACTGCGATCAAGAGAGTAGCCCCCAATCAATTAGTAGAGTTATTATTACCCATGCTTGACCCCAAGGCAGAACAGTTGGCAACCGTTATTGCAAAAGGCTTGCCTGCTGGCCCGGGTGGTGCCAAAGGCCGTGTCGTATTTTCTTCTGCCGATGCAGTAGAATGGGCGGCAAGGGGTGAGAAAGTGATACTGGTAAGAGAAGAAACTTCTCCCGAAGACGTGGATGGTATGCACAAGGCAAAAGCCATCTTAACAACAAAGGGTGGTATGACATCACATGCCGCACTGGTTGCACGGGGCTGGGGTAAATGCTGCATTGTTGGTTGCGGCGATATTGAGATACATGCCGATACCAAAACCTTTCATGCAAAAAATGGCGTGATCATTAAGGAAGGAGAATGGATCAGTCTGAATGGCACCCGTGGACTGGTGTATGAAGGAAGTATGGCATTGGTGGATATCGATATCGACAAGAATCAGTCTTACAAAGACCTGATGAAACTGGTAGATAAGGTGAAACAGATGGGTGTACGTGCCAATGCGGAAACACCGGAAGATGCCATACATGCCGTTAAGTTTGGCGCCGAAGGCATTGGCCTGTTCCGTACCGAACACATGTTTTATGGCGAGGGCAGTGAAGAGCCTTTGTTCCAGCTGCGCAAGATGATCGTGAGCAAAACAGAAAAGGAAAGAAGAGAAGCGTTGAATGGTTTGTTCAAATACGTGAAGAAGGACGTGAAGGATACCTTGAGTGTGATGAAAGGATACCCCGTTACCATCCGGTTACTGGATCCGCCACTGCATGAATTTGTACCGCATGATAAAGAGAAACTCAAACAACTGAGTAAGGAACTGGGCATCAGCATGGGTATGCTTAACCGGCGTGTGCTGGCATTGCACGAGAACAACCCGATGCTTGGTCACCGCGGTGTTCGTTTGGGCATCAGTTATCCCGAGATCACCGAAATGCAGGTGCGTGCCATTTTTGAAGCAACGGCAGAACTGCATAAAGCCGGAAGAAAAGCATTTCCCGAGATCATGGTTCCGGTAACGGTTATTGTGCATGAACTGCGTCATCAAAAAGAAATTGTGGACCGGGTATATAAAGAAGTGTGTGAAAGAATGAAAGTGAAAAAGATCCCTTATTTATTTGGAACGATGATCGAAACGCCCCGTGCAGCCTTGCGTGCCGAATTCATGGCAAAGGAAGCCGACTTCTTCAGTTTTGGAACCAACGACCTTACCCAGATGAGTTTTGGTTTCAGCCGGGATGATATCGGTGGGTTCTTACCAAAATACCTTGATCTGAAAATTCTGCCTGATGATCCGTTCCAGACCATCGACCAGGAAGGCATTGGCCAGTTGATAAAAGCGGGAACAGAAAGAGGCCGTATCACCAAACCAAAATTAGAAGTGGGTATCTGCGGCGAGCACGGTGGCGATCCGGAAAGTGTGAAGTTCTGCCATCGTATTGGAATGAACTATGTAAGTTGTTCTCCATTCCGTGTGCCAATCTCAAGACTGGCGGCAGCACATGCAGCTATTGACAGTCCACGTAAAAAAATATAAATCTTCAAAACCGGCAGCCTGTAAAACATTACAGGCTGCTTTACAAAATGAGCATCTGGAAAAATATAATACGCAGGCCTACCTGATGTTTCTTACATCATCCACGTACGTAATCAATTTTTCCAGTAACAGCCGTCAGGCTGTTTAAACCATCATCAATGAAAACAATTATTGAACCCTTCCGTATAAAATCGGTGGAGCCCATTTATTTCACTACGAAGGAAGAGCGGGCTAAAATTTTAAAAAAAGCCGATTACAATTCTTTCCGTATTCATGCCAATGATATACTTATCGACCTGCTTACCGACAGCGGTACCAGCGCCATGAGCAGTAACCAGTGGGCCGGCATCATGCAGGGCGATGAATCGTACGCAGGCAGCAGCAGTTTCTTTAAGTTTGAAGATTCGGTACGGAGCATCACCGGCATGCCCTATATCATTCCCACTCACCAGGGAAGGGCGGCCGAAAAAATAATCTTCACAATCCTGGGTGGCAAAGGAAAATATTTTATCAGCAATACCTTGTTTGATACAACAAGGGCGAATATAGAGTTCTCCGGTGCCGAAGGAATTGACTGTTTGTGTGAAGAAGGAAAGCATCCCGCTATTCCGGCCTCATTCAAAGGGAATATGGATATAGATGCATTGCGGAAAGCGATCAAAGAAAAGGGCGCTGAGAATATTCCAATGGTCATCATTACCGTAACTAATAATTCAGGTGGGGGACAGCCGGTGAGTATGCAGAATATTAAGGATGTACGAAAAGTCTGTGATGAATTTAATATCCCCCTCTTTATCGATGCCTGTCGTTTTGCAGAGAATTCTTATTTCATCAAACTGAGAGAAGAAGGATATGCTGATAAAACGGTTCCTGAAATTGCAAGAGAGTTGTTCTCTTATGCGGATGGATGTACCATGAGTGCGAAGAAAGATGCGTTTGCAAACATCGGAGGCTTTCTTGCTATGAGAGACCTTGACCTGGCTATGCGATGCAGGAACCTGCTCATCATTACGGAAGGCTTTACTACCTACGGAGGCCTTGCCGGCCGCGACCTGGAAGCAATAGCCATTGGCCTGCAGGAAGTGATGGACGAACATTACCTGCAGTACCGCATCCGCAGTATTGAGTACCTCACTAATAAACTGATAGATGCCGGCGTACCGGTGATGCAACCGGCCGGCGGGCATGCGGTGTACTTAGATGCAAAAGCATTTCTGCCTCATATCCCCGTTGATCAGTATCCCGGCCAGTCGCTGGTTTGCGCCTTGTACGAAGAAGGCGGCATACGGGGAGTAGAGATCGGTTCGCTGATGTTTGGCAAGTACGATGCTGATCGAAAATTGATCCCGGCACAAATGGAACTGGTTCGCCTGGCCATTCCAAGAAGGGTATATACACAAAGCCATATCGATTATGTATCGGAAGTGATCATTGAGGTATTCAGCAGAAGAAATGAACTGAATGGATTAGCCATAACAGAGGAAACACCGCTGCTTCGTCATTTCACTGCTAAATTAAAACCAATATGAAAATAGTGGCAGGACTAAAGTCCTTCAAAAAAAGCATTCAATTGCCCGGGTCTTAAGACCCGGGCAATT
>DAOQRQ010000283.1:0-4445 GCA_035355815.1 Ferruginibacter sp.
TCAATAACTCCGTGGTTTTTATTGCCGGTAAATTTTTTATGATCCTTTTCTGTGTAGGAAGTTCCAGGATCTTGAACACGCTGGCTGCCCGGTGTATGGAAAGATGAGAGATGATCTGGCCTTCGTAATCCTCATTCTCGTAGATGAGGGTGGCCACGTCGCTGATGTTCTGGTGATTCAGGAATTCCTGTATCTCCAGTTTGTTCTCCGAAGCGATCACTTCTTCGAACCGCTGTTGCAACGATATTTCTTCCAGTTCCAGCGACATCGGGCTTTGTTATTAAATTGCATGTAATTGGTGCCGCAATTTAGCCCATTATTTCCTAACCAAATGTTATGCTGAAGCCTTATTTATTTGTTGATGTAACCGGCGAAAAGGGCAGGGGCGTATTTACCCGGGAACGCATTCCGGCAAATACGGTTATTGAAATTGCACCTGTTATTGTGATGGAAAAAAAGGACAGGGAACACCTGGACAAGACCTTATTACACGATTATATTTTTGAATGGGGAAAACAAAAAGATAAATGCTGCATGGCACTGGGACTGGTACCCATTTATAACCACAGCTACAAAAGCAACTGCGAATATTTTATGGACTTTGAAGACGGTAGTATCATGATAAAGACCGTACGGGTAATAGAAAAAGGGGAGGAGCTTACCATTAATTACAACGGCGACTGGAATGATGGCAGGAAAGTATGGTTTGATGTAAGGTAATACGGGTTTAGGTAGTTTAGAGTTTAGAAGGTTTAGTACTCACTCATCTGCTCCTAAACCTTCTAAACTTTCTAAAGACCTAAACCTTTCTTATTTCTGTTCTGCCAGTTCTATTTCTTCTACAACGAGTTGTTCTATCAACTGTATCTCTGCAGCGATCCTCACTTCGTCACTTACCACTACGCCGCCGGCTTCGGTAACCGCATTCCAGGTAAGGCCAAAATCTTTACGGTTCAGTTTTCCATTGATGGTAAAACCTGCTTTTGTATTTCCGTATGGGTCTTTTACCACACCACCGAATTCTACGGATAGCTTTATATTTTTTGTAACATCACGAATGGTCAGGTCGCCATAAAGGTCAAAAGAACCATCGTTGTCAACCGGGTCTGCCTTTGTGGCTTCAAATTTTATCCGGGGGAATTTTTCTGCGTCAAAGAAATCGGCGCTTTTCAGGTGACCGTCACGCTGCTCGTTACCGGTAGCGATGGAATTTACATCCGCCGTAAAACTAATCTTTCCTTTGGTAAAGTCTTCATCTTCGGTTTTTGCTGCTACATTAAAAATGTCGAAACTGCCTGTAACATTGGTGATCATCAGGTGTTTGATCTTAAAATGAACTTCGCTGTGTGTGGGGTCTAGGACCCAATTCTTGGTTGCCATGATTTTTAAATTTCATGCAAGGTACACAATTGATGTTTAAACATCAAATATTTCTTACTAAGGCTTTGTTAATAAAAAAAGCCTGCCGGATGGGGCAGGCTATGTGTCAGATCAGCGGGTATTATTTTTTATTTTCAAATTCCCTGCGGATGATATTGAGGGCACCACCTGCCTTAAACCATTCTATTTGCTGTTCATTATAGGTGTGGTTCACCTGGATGGTCTCTTTGCTTCCATCGGCATGGTTAAGCACCAATTGCAGTGATTTGTTGGGTGCAAAAGCCAGCAAACCTTCAATGTCAATCGTATCGTCTTCCAGTATCTTATTGTAATCTTCTTTATTGGCAAACGTGAGGGCCAGCATACCCTGCTTTTTCAGGTTGGTCTCGTGTATCCTTGCAAATGATTTTACCAACACAGCCCGTACACCCAGGTGCCGTGGTTCCATGGCCGCATGTTCACGGCTTGAGCCCTCGCCATAATTTTCATCGCCCACTACAATGGTGCCGATACCGGCAGCTTTGTAAAAGCGCTGCGTGGCAGGAACGGGGCCGTATTCGCCATTCAGCTGGCTTTTTACATTATCGGTTTTATCGTTAAAGAAGTTGGTGGCGCCGATCAGCAGGTTATTGCTGATATTATCTAAGTGACCACGGTATTTTAACCATTTACCCGCCATACTGATATGGTCGGTGGTACACTTGCCTTTTGCTTTGATGAGCAGTTTTAAACCGTTCAGGTCTTTGCCTTCCCAGGCGGCAAATGGCTCCAGTAATTGTAACCGGTCGCTGGTGGGCGATACTTTTACCTGCACCCCGCTTCCGTCAGCGGCAGGGGCCTGGTACCCGGCGTCTTCTACTGCAAAACCTTTCGGTGGCAGTTCGTACCCGCTGGGAGGATCGAGTTTTACTTTCTCTCCTTTTTCATTGGTGAGTGTATCGGTCAATGGGTTAAAAGTGAGGTCTCCGGCAATGGCCATGGCTGTTACCATTTCCGGGCTTCCTACAAATGCATAGGTATTCGGATTGCCATCGGCACGCTTGGCAAAATTGCGGTTAAAAGAATGCACGATGGTGTTCTTCTCTGCTTTTTCGGCACCCACCCTGGCCCACATACCAATGCAGGGTCCGCAGGCATTGGCAAAAACGGTGGCGCCGATCTTATCGAACACATTTAAGAAACCATCTCTTTCAATGGTGTAACGAACCTGTTCGCTGCCGGGAGTGATGGTAAATTCTGATCTTAATTTCAATCCTTTATCGGTAACCTGTTGTGCCAGGCTTACGGCACGACTGATATCTTCGTATGAAGAGTTGGTGCAGCTTCCGATCAAACCCACTTCAATTTTTGTAGGCCAGCCATTCTTCACCGCTTCTTCTTTCATTTTAGAAATAGGGGTAGCCAGGTCGGGTGTAAATGGCCCGTTCAGGTGTGGCTCCAGTTCCGATAAATTGATCTCAATTACCTGGTCGAAATATTTTTCAGGATCCGCATACACTTCTGCATCGGCGGTCAAATGTTCTTTGATGGCATCGGCTGCAACAGCAATCTCTTCACGGCCTGTTGCTTTCAGGTAGCGGCTCATGCTTTCGTCGTACCCAAACGTAGAAGTGGTGGCGCCTATCTCGGCACCCATATTGCAAATGGTTCCTTTACCGGTGCAGCTCATAGCTACTGCGCCTTCGCCAAAATATTCAACCACGGCCCCGGTACCGCCTTTTACGGTAAGAATACCGGCCACTTTCAGGATCACATCTTTGGGGGCCGTCCAGCCATTTAATTTACCCGTAAGCTTTACACCGATCAGTTTCGGCATTTTCAATTCCCAGGGTAATCCCGCCATCACATCACATGCATCGGCACCGCCCACGCCAATGGCAATCATACCCAATCCGCCTGCATTAACCGTATGGCTGTCGGTTCCGATCATCATACCGCCGGGGAATGCATAGTTTTCCAATACCACCTGGTGAATGATACCGGCCCCGGGTTTCCAGAAACCTATACCATATTTATTGCTTACGGATGCTAAAAAATCATATACTTCACTGCTTTCATGAACAGCACGGTCAAGGTCGGTCTTACTGTTCACTTTGGCTTCGATGAGGTGATCGCAATGTACGGTGGAAGGAACGGCTACCTTATTACGGCCACTCTGCATGAACTGCAGCAACGCCATCTGGGCCGTTGCATCCTGCATGGCCACCCGGTCGGGAGCAAAATCCACATAGTCTTTACCACGCTGGTAAGCCTTGCTGGCATTGCCTTCGGTAAGATGTGCATAGAGGATCTTTTCGGTGAGGGTTAAGGGTTTGCCTGTTGCTTTACGTGCCGCTTCAATACGGGTTGCAAAATTGGCGTACACTTTTTTGATCATTTCAATGTCGAAAGCCATAGTGATAATTTGGTAATTTGGAGATGAACTGATTTGGTGATTTGACGGTTTGAAAATGGGATGACCGGGTGATCTGCTTAGGAACTAAGTAAGGTGCAGATCAACATTCAAATCAGCAAATTTTCAAATCATCAGATTGGAATGCAAATTTACTGAAACAAAGGCATTTTATAAAGGCTTTGTTTTAGGACAAAATGTGTTTAATTTAGCGGAATGAACCGGTTCAAACATTTTATTGAATGGCATGTATTTGGGGTATGTACCGCCATCGGCGAAAAGATGGGTATCGCTACATCCACCATCCGCAAGTACTTTATCTATATGTCCTTCATGACCCTTGGCTCCCCGGTCATCATTTACTTTTTTGTTGCTTTCTGGATGAATATTAAGCGGTATATTTTGAATGCGAGAAGGAACCCCCTTAGATATCTATAAAGTGAAAATTAAAAAGTAAAAAGGCAAAATGGCATCTCTAACTTTATGGTCCGTTTTTAATTTTGACTTTTGATTTTTTACTTCTTAAATGGCTTTCCTCAATCTCACCAATTTCTCCAGCAACGGTTCCAGCAGGTCTAGCTTCAGCATATTGGCTCCATCGCTTTTTGCCACGGCAGGGTTGGGGTGTGTTTCTATGAACAACCCATCAGCGCCTGTTGCAATAGCGGCTTTA
>DAOQRQ010000284.1:0-4423 GCA_035355815.1 Ferruginibacter sp.
AGTGCAGGTTTTGTTTTTGGCTTTTCGGCCGGAACAACCGTTTTGGAATTATTTACTTTAGCCGTGTTCTTATTGTCCTTTTTGTTGTAAAAAGCCGAATTTTTTTGCAGCATCCGCCTGGTAAGAACCGTGCTGCCATGACCACAATCTCCTGCCTGGTTAGGTGCCGGAACCCAGGTTCCTTCCAGGGTCTGATCTTCTCCCTGCTGAAAAAAAGTAAGTTTATGTATCTGGAAGCAGTTACGGATGTTTACCGGAACATTCGTCTTGGTTCTTTCGAACTCCGTTACTTCCACGTATTTGCTGGCTTTGTTTACTGTTCCCTTCAGTTTGCAAATGGTATAGTAACGCTTGCCCCCATCGGAAAAATAGGTATAGGAATAGCCTGTAACGTTTTTGCCCTTGCATTCAATCTCCAGCACATAATCGCAGCGATCGCCGCCCCAGCCGGAGAAACTGGTGCTCTTGTCTACAAACTGGCCCTTCCATTGCCCGGTGAAATCCTGGGCCGAAATGTACGTGGAGAAAAATAAAACGAAAAGAAGTGGTATAATTTTTTTCATATTCACCTGCAGGTTAATGCCCGCCGCTTTCTTTAATTAGATTGTTTTCAAAGTCGGCCCACAAAGATATTTTAGATAAATTTTTAAGTCGCTAATACTTCGTTAAATTTGCAGTCCGAAAGTCTGTAAAAGACTGGCTTATAAAGATATGATAAAGATAACATTACCGGATGGCGCAGTAAGAGAATACGAGAAAGGTACGTCTGCTTATGGCATTGCAAAATCAATCAGCGAAGGACTGGCTAAAAAAGTACTGGCTGCCAGTGTGAATGGCCAGGTGTGGGATGCCACCAGGCCCATTAATGAAGATGCTTCATTGAAATTACTCACTTGGGATGATACGGATGGAAAATCAACGTTCTGGCATTCCTCGGCTCACCTGATGGCAGAAGCGGTGGAAAGTCTTTTCCCGGGTGTAAAATTTTGGGTAGGTCCGGCTATTGAAAAAGGTTTTTATTACGATATGGACCTGGGCGACCGGAAGATGAGTGAGGATGATCTTGTTGCGCTGGAGAAAAAAATGAATGAACTGGCGAAGCAGAATAATGCTTACCAGCGAAGTGAAAGGTCAAAAGCAGAAGCCATAAAATATTTCAGCGACAAGGGAGACGAATACAAACTTGATCTGTTACAAAACCTCGAGGACGGAAGCATTACTTTTTACACCCAGGGCAATTTTACCGATCTCTGCCGGGGGCCGCATATTCCTTCCACCGGAGCTATTAAAGCAATAAAACTTACCAGTGTGGCCGGCGCTTATTGGAAGGGAGATGAAAAGAACAAACAACTTACCCGTATCTACGGTGTAAGTTTTCCCAACCAGAAAGAACTGGATGAATACCTTGCCATGCTGGAAGAAGCAAAGAAAAGAGATCACCGTAAACTGGGCAAGGAGTTAAGCATCTATACCATGGATGATAATGTTGGGCCAGGCCTGATATTGTGGATGCCTAACGGAACCGTTATTATAGAGGAGTTGGAAAAACTGGCAAAGGAAACTGAAAAAGATGCCGGTTATAAAAGAGTGGTAACACCGCATATTGCTAAAGAAAGTATGTATGTAACCAGCGGTCACCTGCCTTATTATGCCGATAGTATGTTCCCGCCGATGGAGATGGATGGCGAAAGGTATTACCTGAAGGCAATGAACTGTCCGCATCACCATAAAATATTTGATGCAGAGCAGAAGAGTTATAAAGACCTGCCTTACCGTATCGCAGAATATGGAACCTGTTACCGTTACGAACAAAGCGGTGAATTATTCGGTCTGATGAGGGTACGTTGCCTTCACATGAACGATGCACATATTTATTGCAGCAAAGAACAGTTTGCGCAGGAATTCAAGGCGGTGAACGACATGTACCTGAAATATTTTAAGATTTTCGGTATTGAGAAATATGTCATGCGCCTTTCTTTACACGACCCGGCAAAACTGGGACAGAAGTATGTAAACGAACCGGAACTCTGGTTAGAAACAGAAGAACTGGTAAGAAATGTGTTGATAGAAACCGGAGTGCCTTTTGTGGAAGTAAAGGGCGAGGGTGCATTCTACGGGCCAAAGATCGACGTGCAGATTTGGAGCGCCATTGGCCGGGAATTTACCCTGGCAACCAACCAGGTTGACTTTGCGCAATCCCGTAGCTTTAAATTATCGTTTACCAACCAGAATAACCAGCCCGAAATACCTCTTATCATACACCGGGCGCCCCTGGGAACCCATGAGCGGTTCATTGGTTTTTTGCTGGAGCATTATGCCGGCAAATTCCCCACCTGGCTGGCCCCTCTTCAGGTGAAGATCCTGCCCATCAGCGACAAATTCATGGATTACGCAAATACTATTTTGCAAACGCTGAAAAAAGCAGATATTCGTGCAGAGATCGATGACCGGAATGAGAAGATCGGAAAGAAGATACGGGATACAGAGATCGCAAAAGTTCCTTACATGCTGGTGATCGGTGAAAAAGAAATGAATGAAGGAAAAGCATCCATCCGCCGGCAGGGAAAGGGCGACCTGGGTGCAAAAGATGTAAAAGAATTTGTGGACGAAATCGTTACCGAAATAAAAGAAAGAAGAGGAGAGTGATTCGATAATTTAATGATTTGAAAATTCGATAATTGTTGATCAGTCTTTAAATTTTCAAATTCTCCAATCGATAAACAAAATTGTAAACTAAAATTTTTAAATGGCATTTCCACCAAGACCCAACCGGGGAGGATTTAATCCCCGTTTTAGAAAAGAACAACAACAGGAACACCGTACCAACCACATGATAAGAGTCCCCGAGGTACGGCTGGTAGGGGAAAATATAGAAGTAGGCGTGTACGCAATACAAGACGCCTTAAAGATCGCTCAATCTTTAGAGTTAGACCTGGTAGAGATATCCCCGGGTGCCAACCCGCCGGTTTGCAAGGTCATCGATTACAATAAATTTTTGTACGACGAGAAGAAGAAGAAGAAAGAGATGAAGGCCAAGTCGAAGACCAGCGAGGTGAAGGAGATACGCTTTACACCCAATACAGATGATCATGATTTTGAATTTAAAGTAAAACACGCCGAAAAATTCCTTTCAGACGGCGATAAAGTAAAAGCGCACGTTCAGTTTAAAGGCCGTGCCATCATGTTCAAAGAAAGGGGTGAATTATTGTTATTGAAATTTGCCGATCGTTTAAAGGAAGTAGGCGCCCTGGAAGGATTACCCAAGATGGAAGGAAAAAGGATGCTGGTAATGTTTGCTCCAAAGGCCCAGCAAAAGAGAAGAACCTCGGAACTTGGCAAACTGGTATCTTCCGAAAAGCTTGAGCCAAAAGAACCGAAACAGTAATAGATCAACCATATCATTTAAAAGGCTTTTTAGAAGCCTTTTTTTATTTTTGACAATTCCATCATCACCGGCAATGGATACCAGCCTCAATAAATATATCAGCGATTCGGGTTTTTGCTCACGCAGGGAAGCCGATAAGTATATAGAACAGTTACGGGTAACTATTAATGGCGTGGAAGCCCTGAAGGGAAACCGGGTAAAAGAGGGCGATGTGGTGCTGGTGGATGGGGAACCCATCCGCAAAAAAAAGGAAACGGTTTACCTGGCATTGAATAAACCTAAGGGTATTACCTGCACCACCGACCTGAAGGACAAGACCAATATCATTGATTTTGTAAATTTCAAGACCCGGATATTTCCGATTGGCAGGCTCGACAAGCGGAGCGAAGGCCTTATCTTTTTAACCAACGACGGCGATATTGTGAACAAGATCCTCAGGGCCGGCAATCGTCATGAGAAGGAATATGTTGTTACAGTAGACAAGCCCATTACCCCGGATTTTGTACAAAAAATGCGGAACGGGGTAAGAATATTGGGAACAGTTACCCAAAAGTGTTTTGTAAAGCAGGAGGGACCTAACCGCTTCAAGATCATTCTTACCCAGGGGCTTAACCGCCAGATACGCCGCATGTGTGAGGCATTGGGCTACAACGTGGAAACCCTCAAACGCACCCGTATCATGAACCTGACCTTAAGTGGCCTGCCCCCGGGCAAATGGCGCTATTTTACCCCGGCCGAAATCGGTACCATTACTGAAATGCTTAAGCATTCCAGTAAAACGGCAGAGGGTAGTGAGGGGATGGATGAATAAGACAATGCCAAATGGTATAAAAACTTCCACAAATCCGGCAATTTCTGCCCATTTCCCCTTATCTTTGCCGCCCGAAAAAGAAATGCTCTTTTTTCAGACATTTCCCACAAGGCTCAACAAGTGTTCCGTCATTTCGGAACCGCCAGTAGGGAGTAACTAAAAACAGTTATGTAATGCCAAAGGTTAAAACCAACAGCAGCGCCAAGAAGCGCTTTAAAGTTACCGGT
>DAOQRQ010000285.1:0-4421 GCA_035355815.1 Ferruginibacter sp.
ACAGCAAAAAGACCACGCCCATCATTCTGGCAAAATCATGTCACGATCTTGATATTTTAAGATGGATGGTAGATAAACCCTGTACCCATATACAGGCATTCGGAAGCCTGCAATGGTTTACACAAAAAAATGCACCGGCCGGCAGTACGGCCCGTTGTACGGATGGTTGTGCCGCAGAACAAAAATGTCCGTACTCGGCACTGGAAATTTATTACCGCAAAAGATCCTGGAATTATGTTTTTGATCTGCCGGAGGATAAAGAAAAACAGGCGGCATATGTACTGGAACAGTTAAAAACAACCAACTATGGCCGTTGTGTGTACCGTATGGAGAACGACCAGCCCGATCATTATACAACCAATATTTTATTTGAAGGCGGGCTTACAGCTGCCTTTTCCATGGAGGCTTTTACTTCGTACGACGGAAGAAGAACCAGGGTGATGGGAAGCCTGGGTGATGTGACAGGCGATATGACCTCTTTTACCATGACTGATTTTTTAACGGGCAAGAAAACCGAATGGAAGCAGGAGTCGGATGGGCATGGCGGCGGCGACTGGCGACTGGTTACCGACTGGATAAATGCCGTTTCGCAACAGAACCCGGCATTGCTCACTTCAACCATCGATGCTTCCATTGAAAGTCATGTGATGGGATTTATGGCAGAGGAAAGCCGGTTATCAAAGAAGGTAAAGCAAGTGAAATTGTGATCCAAAACTTTATCATCACTTCTCCACCCATGCCACGATCCGTAAAGGTCCGCCGCTTCCATTTTTTATTTTCATGGGTAATGCGATGATGTATGCGCCTTTTGCCGGCAGTTTATCCAGGTTGGCTATGTTCTCAAAGCCACAGATGTTTTTTTCATACAGCAACTGGTGTGTTTTAAAATCTTTTGATTGGCCGTAATCAACGCTGGCCACATCCAGTCCAACTGCTTTTATTTTTCTTTTGTTGGCAAGCCATGCGGCTCCATCGGGGTGAATGCCGGGGAAATGCAGTTTGGCAACGGCATCGGCGCCCCGTTCATCGGTGCCTAAATATTTTTTTGCATCGGGATAAAAAGAACCATAGCCGGTGCGGAACAATACAATGGCATCATCGGGAATATTACCGTTTGTTTTTTCCCATGCTTCCATATCGGCCACGGAAATTTGATAGTCGGGGTTCTTCAGTGCATTGGCCGATACATCGATCACTACAGCCTCACCGGTAAGTTTATCAAGCGGTACCTGGTCGGCCGTCCATTTTCCTTTTGCAAAATGAACAGGCGCATCTAAATGCGTGCCTCCGTGTTCGGCTGCACAATAATTAAATGCTTCGTAATAAAAACCGGCAGGGGTAGTGCCCACAAACACCGTATCAAAGCGGAACTTATCGGCCGTGGGCCAATAAAGACTTTCTTCCGAAAAACTATAGGTGAGATCGATCCATGTTCCTTTGGAAAGTTTTTCACGCAGGGATGGTTCGGGTGCATGCATGTTGCAGGAAACAATGAACAGCGGGATGCTGTAAAAGAGTTTTTTCATTACCGGGAGTTTAGGTTACCTAAGATAATTACTTTTTTTTCGAAAGGGGTTCCCGTTCCATGCAACCGGTTCCTTTTTGTGATACTTTTGTTCATCAAAATGAACCTGGTGAAAACAAAACTTTTCATACTCCTGTTATCTGCTGTTGGCCTTAGTTGCCAGAAAGAACTGGAAGCGCCAACCGGTCCTTCTAATCTTTTGCCAACCATTACTACAACCGTATTGTCTTCTATTACCAATACCGCGGCAGCAGGTGGGGGTAATATTACCGATGATGGCGGATCGGCCATAACAGCAAGAGGCGTTTGCTGGAGTACTTCAGCAAACCCGGTTGTAACCGGCAACCATACAACCGATGGAACAGGCATTGGATCATTCAACAGTGCGTTGACCGGTCTTACCGTAAGCACGGTGTATTATGTTCGAGCCTATGCAACCAATAATAACGGAACGGCTTATGGTAATGAAATAAGTTTTACTACATCTGCAACTTCAGGCAGTTTGCCCACGATCATTACAGCAACGGCGAGTTATATTTCACCCACTTCGGCAACCAGCGGCGGTCATGTAACAGCCGATGGGGGAGCAGCAGTTACTGCCAGGGGTATTTGCTGGGGTACTTCATCTAACCCGGATATTACAGGCAATCATACCATTGACGGAAGCGGGCTGGGCGCCTACAGCAGCAGTATGCCGTCTCTTACCCCGGCCACTACGTATTATGTACGGGCTTATGCAACCAACAGCAACGGCACCGCTTATGGCAATGAAGTGGTATTTACCACCACCAGTTCTTCTCCGCAGGATATATATGTGGCAGGTTATGAAAGCAACGGCACCCATACCATTGCAAAATACTGGAAGAACGGGGTAGCTGTTAATTTAACTTCGGGCGCCAATGATGCAGAAGCCTATTCCGTTTTTATTGATGGCAACGATATTTATGTTGCCGGTTGGGAAATGCAGGGAACAACCCGGGTTGCCAAATACTGGAAGAACGGAACTGCGGTGAATGTAACCAACGGAACATTCGATGCCATGGCAACGCAGATCGTTGTTTACAATAACGATGTGTATGTTTCGGGGTATGAAGGCGGCGCTTCCAGCAGCAAACAGGCCAAATACTGGAAGAACGGAACGGTGGTTAACCTTGCTGCCAATGCAACAGAATTTTCTTTGGCCACTTCTATCGCCGTTACGGGAACGGATGTATATGTTACGGTGAATATTTATAATCCATCGCCCCATGCAACAATTTTTAAGAACGGCGTGCTTACCGATCTTTCCGCCGGATTTACCACCAGTGCTGCCAATGCGGTACTGCTGAATGGGGCAGATGTGTATGTTGCAGGGATGCATTCATCTACGGTTGCCAAATACTGGAAGAACGGTGTTGCAACGATCCTGCCTTCTACAGCGGCGCTTAGTGAAACCGCGGCTTTCTCCATTTTTATTTCCGGAACGGATATTTATGCGGCGGGTTTTGAAAAAACACCCGCAGGACAGGGAAATATTGAAGTGGCTAAGTACTGGAAGAACGGCGTGATCACCAACCTCACCGACGCTACACACCATGCAGCCGCCAATGCCATCGTGGTATCGGGGGCTGATATTTATGCAGCCGGCTATGAAGAAAATGCATCGGGCAACGGCGTGGCCAAATACTGGAAGAACGGAACGGCAGTAATTCTTACAAACGGGGCAAATGATGCCGAAGCGTTTTCTATCGTGATTAAATAAGGTTAGGGTAAATACTAACGGCACGTATTACACGGCAGTAATTAATAAGCGGGCGCTTTCTTTTTTTACATTTTATGCACAGTGCTGTTTTGGGGTACCCTTTTTTTTTAAAATAAAATTTGCTTTTCTGATTTATTAAGTTAATATTTGTCTCCAGTAAAAATCGGCCGCATATCAATTCGGCAGGTTCCCAAAGAATTCTCCAATAACCATTGATTTAATACCTCCTCTGCGTTTTTATTATTTGCCTCCTCTATTTATTAATTTTTTAACCGACATTTTTTTGCGGACAGGATTATTGTATTCAAAACAACTGCCGGGTATGTGTTTATTCAATTAACAGGCTTATTCTGCATTTGTTTATAAAGACAACCGGAATGATTTGTTTTTGCATGTACCAGAAAGAGATCAGTTGTTCTATTTAGTAAAATGACGAATTTATCCTGTTCCTGCACAGTTAGTCCGGTAGTTTGCTGTAAATGTTCAGGAGGTTGATTGATTTGTCCTAACACGTAATAGTAGCTGAACCTGATCTTTACAAAAGTTATTTTATCCCTCCCTTTACAAAACGAGCAGCCAACGTCCATTCTAAAGCCAGGCTATTTACACATTAACAACCTGATAAAACACTTTTATGAAAAAAACAGTTTTGCTATTAGCTGCTTTCTTTTGCCTGCTTGCTTCCTGGGCGCAGCAAAAAGGCGGGTTTACTTCAAAGGCGGCTATGGCCAGGGATTTTATTAAACCGCAGGCCCTTGCAACCGGAGTTGCTGCGGCCGACATCGACCAGATGAAGGTATCTTCCGAAACCTTCAGTAAGCACAGCGGCCTTACCAATGTTTACTTTCAACAAACAGTGAACGGTATCCCTGTCTTTAATGCGATGCTTAATGTGCATATCACCCGGGATAATAAACTGCTTACCTACGGCAACCGCTTTGTAAAAGTGGATGATGCAGTGCGGTCACGAATGGCCAATCCCTTATTGAATCCCGAACAGGCGGTAAAAGCAGCCATGGCATCTCTCGGCATGCCGGCAGCAGGTTCGCTGGTAAAAAAACAATCGGGTAATGCGCCGCTGTATTTAACAGTGTTTGATAAAGGAAAGATATCGCTTGAAGATATCAGGGTGCAACTCGTTTACCAGCCGATGGA
>DAOQRQ010000286.1:0-4380 GCA_035355815.1 Ferruginibacter sp.
CGACCAACAGTCGGGAAGGTTTTAGGAAATTGAATCCTGCGCTTTGAAATAAATATAATGGCTGCGTAGCTCAACTGAATAGAGCATCTGACTACGGATCAGAAGGTTTTAGGTTTGAATCCTAACGCGGTCACTAAAAGGTCAACAGAAATGTTGACCTTTATTTTTTTATGTACACCGTTTACATACTTTATTCTTATTTAGCCGACAAATTCTATATTGGCTATACGGGAGAACCAGTTGAAACCAGTCTTCAAAAGCATTTAGCTACTCACAAAGGATTTACTGCAAAATATGACGATTGGCAGATAGTTTACACAGAAACATTCAATTCAAAAGAGGACGCTACCAAGAAAGAAAAGCAGATCGAGAATTGGAAAAGCAGGAAAATGATTGAAATGCTGGTCAGCTCAACTGAATAGAGCATCCCGACCAGGGTCGGGAAGGTTTTAGGTTTGAATCCTAACTCGGTCACTAAAAACCTCTCCAATTATTGGAGAGGTTTTCTTCTTTTACAACTATATTATCAGGCAACCGCCTTCTGCTTTCGCTTCAATATAAGGGCAGCTACAAGGGTCATCAGCAATCCAACCGGCAATATCTCAATATACGTGAACAGGATAACGATCCCCGGGTTCTTATACATTTTAGCAAAGTCTGCCATCTCTTTTGTCTCCGCATCTATCTTTACCTGGCTTGCCCCGCTGGCTTTCAGCCGGTTGATCATGTGCATACCATATCGTTCCGCAAAATCGGGCATAAAAAAGTAGTAATTGATCAGCCATACGAGTACATAAATGCTGGAAGCCACCAGTACAATAAAGAATCCCACTTTAAATGCTTTTCCAAAACTGATCAGCCCGTTATTGTATTTATTCCGGTAATTTCGGATCCCCACAAATACCATCGAAAAGGCAAGTATCATGGAGGTATAGCCTATCAGCATCCCCCTTTCAAAATTGCCGTCCTTATAACAGGCATCGGTAAATATCATCATCGGAACGGTAACGATCAGTCCGCCGATCAGTCCGCATACAATTACAATTTTTTTCATGTTGATTAATTTTGATTTAGGACTGCAATTTGAAATTTTGTGATCAGCTTCCGCTCATACTTAAGGATGATTTTCACTTTCAGCATATTATTTCCTGCCAAAGTATGAGGCACTCAGGGTATCAGGCTCATCTTTTTTGCCTTTTCAATGGCCTGGGTCCTTCTTTTTACATCCAGTTTGAAAAAAATATTGGAGCTGTGCGTTTTGACAGTATTCAAAGAAACAAAAAGACGGGAAGCTATTTCCTGGTTACTGCAGCCTTCAGCCATCAGGCCTAACACATCCAGTTCCCGTTTACTGAGGCCCAATTCTGCAACCGCCGTTTCATTAAGCACAAATTCACCGGAGTTAATATATACCGGCTTCTCCACCACAATGGTTGTTATTTTCGGCCTGGTGAGTTTGAGGGCAAGCCAGATACCCAGCACGGTAAATATAATAGCTATGGCCCCGATATATACTTCCAGCGCATGGTCGAATATTATATAGCGTAACTCAAGCCACTTAAGCAGGATCAGCAATAAAGCCAGGCCAATGCCATAAGCGATGATCGCTTTATTCTTTGAAAAAAAATTACGGATGGCCGCCATGACTTCTTTAACAGGTTGACTTTTACCCGGCTAAGTTAATTCTATTCAATATATTTTGCGTGAATACAAATGAGGAAGCTTTCTTACTTTTAAAGCATGAAATTTCAGTTCTGGACCGTTGGAAAAAATCACGAACCTTATGTAAAGGAAGGGATCGGGCTGTTCACCAAACGCATTGCCAATTACTACCCGGTGGAATGGAACATCATCCCTTCTCCCAAAAACGCGGCCATGCTGAGCGAAATGGACCTGAAGAAAAAAGAAGGCGAAACCATCTGTGGTTTTTTGCAGAAAGACGATCAGCTGGTTTTACTGGATGAACGGGGCAAACAATTCAGCAGCGAAGAACTGGCAGCATTCATTCAGAAGAAAGCCAATGAAAGCGCTAAGAATGTTGTTTTCCTGATCGGGGGCGCTTATGGGGTGAGTGAAGAAGTGAAGAAAAGGGCCAATCATACCTGGGCGCTTTCCAAACTCGTTTTTCCGCACCAGCTGGTACGGCTTATCCTGGCCGAACAGGTTTACCGGGCATGTTCCATCAACCGCAATGAAAAATACCACCATCAATAAATCATCGCATGAATTTAAGCATTACCGTTTTTCTGATCATAATCACCGTGGGCATTTCCCTGCTAGCATTTAATAAGGAGGAAGTAATGGATAAACTTATCTTTTATCCGCCTGCCATATCGGAAAGGAACGGGTGGTACCGTTTTATCAGTTGCGGCTTTATTCATGCTGATGTGCCGCACCTGGTATTCAATATGTATGCCCTGTATCTTTTTGGCTCAGGTGTGGAAAGCAGGTTCACCGGGATCTTTGCTGAAAAAGGGAAGTTGCTTTACCTGCTGATGTATATCACTGCCCTTGCCGCATCGATACTCCCTACCTATTTAAAAAACAAAACCAATTATCATTACCGGAGCCTGGGAGCATCTGGCGCCGTGTCGGCCGTGGTATTCTGTTTTATGCTTTTTGAACCCCTCATCGGCATAGGCCTTGTTTTTATTCCTGTATATATATCCGGTTTTTTATTCGGCATCATTTACCTGGCCGTTTCCTATGCGCTGGATAAACGGGGCGGAGGCAGGATCAATCATTCGGCCCATATCTGGGGGGCGTTGTATGGCCTTGTTTTCGTCATCGTGTGCTGTAAGTTCTTTGCCGATTACGCCGTACTGGAAGATTTTATTGAAAAGATAAAGAACATAGATCCTTCGCAGATCATACGTTTTGGCGGAGGACAAACCGGATGACCTCTTTTGTTTTATCCGTGATCCGGAACCGGTCATCTATCCGCAACCCAACCACCCAGATGATCTTCCTGTTCATCTCGATCACCCACACTTGCTCTTTCTGAGTCATGGAGAGTTTCAGGTCGATCAGGAAACGGCTGATCTTTTTTTTCTTGCTCATTCCAAGGGGGTAAAAATAATCGCCCTGTTTCCATTTGCGGAGTAAAAGCGGGAATTTGATATTGGCGGCGTCTAACTGGGCAATTTCGTTTGAGGCTTGTCCTTCGGCTGTGCCCAGGATGAGTTTGAGGTTTGAGGTCGGGAATTTTTTTATTTCAAGACTATTTGTTGCAAACGCACAATTACCTTCTGCTTCAATTAAAATATGCTGCGTTTCTGTTGACTGGTTTGGCGAAATGATGAGCCAGGCCCGGTTCCTGATAATACGGTGCGTAGCCGATTGAATATACCTGCCCGTGTCACTTTGCAGCAGGGCAATGCAATCACCTGCTTGATGTGCGGTAAACCCAAAATCACGGATGATCTCGTAAACGATGCTGTGCAATGGTTGAGACCGCAACAGCTTTAAAACAGGAATATGAATTTCACTACCCCTGGGTTCCATCAGTTTCTTTTTATGCAGGCTGATGGATTGCTGGTATAATTCATCCACTTCCCGGAACCGTTGCAGGTTCTCTATCAAGTTATCTTCTGCCTGGGGAAATACCTTTTGCAGGGCAGGAAGCAGTTGGTTGCGGAAATAATTGCGGGTGTATTTATCCGAGGTATTGGATGAATCCTCTGTAAATGCCAGGTTGTTATCACGGGCGAAAGCAACAAGTGTATCTTTCTTTGCAAACAACAAGGGCCGTACAATTTTTCCCTGCTTTGGCAGGATGGCTTTCAACCCGTTGATTCCCGTTCCCTTGAAAAAATTCATGAGCATGGTCTCCACATTGTCATTGGCATGGTGCCCCGTAACCACAAACGTTGCAACAGCGGATGCTATTAATTCATGAAACCATTGGTACCGCAGTTCCCGGGCGGCCACCTGGATGCTTACTTTATTTTCGGCTGCATATTTTTCTGTGTTAAATTTTTTTACAAGTAGCTCCACCGCGTATTTTTTGGCTAACGCAGTTACAAATTTTTCATCCCGTTCACTCTCCTCCCCTCTTAATTGAAAATTACAATGTGCGATCACAAAATCATAACCAGCCTGTTTGCACAGTTCGCACAATACCACAGAATCAACTCCGCCGCTCACGGCAAGCAGGAGTTTATCTTTCGGTTGAAAAAGATTTTCCTTTTTAATGTATCCCTGGAATTCTTTTAGAAGATTCATTTTAATGAATTATGAATTAAAAATTAAGAATTAAAAATTGGGCCGCATGATCCTGGAGGCTTCCATTTTTAATTCTTCATTTTTAATTGACCTGGTCTTCAATATCCTCCAGCGCTCCCTGCAATTCGTTATACGTATGGTTATCGCCTGCCGCTT
>DAOQRQ010000287.1:0-4357 GCA_035355815.1 Ferruginibacter sp.
CAATCTTTTTCTTTGGAGAATTTTGTTCATGGGATGGGTTATTTGTTTTGCAAAGAGTTATATTACAAAAGTACTTATGTTCCGGCTGAAAACCACCATTCACTTTTTGCTTCTTATTTTGGCCATCCGGTATAAACGGGTATAATTAAAGCTAAAGTATTTTATTCCCCTGTTTTTTCAATTTGACAGCCTGTTTTTTTGCCATTCCGCCCCTGTTCCCCTACCTTTGCAGCCGATTAAAAAAGGCCTTTTAATAAACATTTCAATTAACTAATTATGGTAGAAATTAAGCCAGATGAGATCTCAGCGATTCTTCGTCAGCAGCTAAGTAATTTTAACGCCGGCGCCAGTTTGGAAGAAGTGGGAACCGTATTGCAGGTGGGTGATGGTATTGCCCGTGTTTACGGACTGAACAATGTTCGTTCCGGAGAACTGGTGGAATTTGACAATGGCGTAAAAGCGATCGCCCTTAACCTGGAAGAAGATAATGTGGGTGTGGTATTGATGGGCGACAGCAGCGAGATCAAAGAAGGAGATAAAGTAAAGCGTACCGGCCAGATCGCTTCTATTAAAGTAGGCGAAGGAATGAGCGGCCGTGTTATCAATACCCTGGGTGAACCGATCGACGGTAAAGGCCCGATCAAAGGTGAATTGTACGAAATGCCGCTGGAGCGTAAAGCGCCGGGTGTTATCTTTCGTGAGCCGGTAAAAGAACCGCTTCAAACAGGTATCAAAGCGATCGATGCGATGATCCCTATTGGTCGTGGACAACGTGAGTTGATCATCGGTGACCGCCAGACCGGTAAAACTGCCATTGCGGTAGATACCATCATCAATCAAAAAGAATTTTATGCAGCCGGCAAGCCGGTGTACTGTATATATGTGGCAATCGGACAGAAAGCCTCTACCATTGCAGGCATTATGAAAACGCTGGAAGAATATGGCGCAATGGCTTATACTACTATTGTTGCGGCTTCTGCTTCTGATCCGGCTCCTCTCCAGTTCTATGCGCCATTTGCCGGAGCTGCCATCGGTGAGTTCTTCCGTGATACCGGTCGCCCGGCCCTGATCATTTATGATGATCTTTCTAAACAAGCCGTGGCTTACCGTGAGGTTTCTTTGTTGTTAAGAAGGCCGCCCGGACGTGAAGCATATCCCGGTGACGTATTCTATTTGCACAGCCGTTTATTAGAAAGAGCCGCTAAAGTGGTTTCTAAAGACGAGATCGCACAGCAAATGAATGATTTGCCGGAAACGATCAAACACCTGGTAAAAGGAGGCGGCTCATTAACAGCCCTGCCCATCATTGAAACACAGGCGGGTGACGTATCTGCATATATTCCAACAAACGTGATTTCTATCACCGACGGACAGATCTTCCTGGAAGGTAACCTGTTCAACGCCGGTATCCGCCCTGCTATCAACGTGGGTATCTCGGTAAGCCGTGTGGGTGGTAATGCGCAGATCAAATCCATGAAAAAAGTGGCCGGTACATTGAAACTTGACCAGGCGCTTTATCGTGAACTGGAAGCCTTCTCTAAGTTTGGGGGCGACCTGGATGCTGCAACCAAGAATGTAATTGACAAAGGTGCCAGGAACGTGGAAATACTAAAGCAACCTCAGTACTCTCCATTTACCGTGGAAAAACAAGTAGCCATTATCTACCTGGGTACACAAGGTTTATTGAGGGATGTTGCTGTTAAAAATGTGAAGGCATTTGAAGAACATTTCCTGATGGAAATGGAAAACAAGTATCCTGAAATTCTGGCTGAATTCAAAAAAGGCGGATTACCGGAAGAGTCACTGAAAAAAATGACCGACCTGGCAGCTGGCTTAGCGGGTCAGTACAAAGCGTAATCTGTAATTAATTCTTATACTGAAGGAGAGAAGAAATTCTCTCCTTTTTTAATTCTCATTGCCGAAATGGCATAAAAAAAGGCTGGCTTGCAGTTTGTGAATGTGTATTGAAAATTTTGTAAAATGACTTTTGGAATTATTGCCGTTTCGGTGGTTTTCATGGTTCTTGGTATGATCGTTCAGTACCGGTTAAAAAGTAAATTCTCCCAGTACAGTAAAGTGCCCACCAGCAGTGGCATGAGCGGAAAAGAAACCGCCGAAAAAATGCTGCGTGATAATGGGATCTATGATGTGCAGGTAATTTCTGCGGATGGATTCTTGTCTGATCATTACAACCCCCTCAACAAAACGGTGAACCTTAGTCCGGATGTGTATGAAGGCAGATCGGTTGCTGCAGCGGCTGTAGCAGCGCATGAATGCGGCCATGCCGTACAGCACGCTACTGCCTACTCCATGCTTATGCTGCGTAGCCGGCTTGTTCCGGCGGTAAAGATCAGCAGTACATTATCGCAATGGGTGATCATTGCCGGCCTGGGTATGTTTGGTTTCGGTGGCGGAAATCCAACCATCTTATTAATTGGAATTATTCTGTTTGCGATCACCACGTTGTTTTCAGTGATCACCTTGCCGGTTGAATTTGATGCATCGGCCCGGGCATTGAAATGGCTGGATACTGCCCGGATAACCACCAATAAAGAACACGGCCAGGCCAAAGACGCCTTAAAATGGGCGGCACTTACTTATGTGGTGGCAGCATTGGCATCCATCGCCATGCTGGTACAATACATATTGATCTACCAGTCGAGAAGCCGGGATTAAGCAAAATGATTTTTGAGGAATCACAATCAACTATATTTGCTAACGGTATTTTTAAAAAATAAAGCAACCTCACACTATGAACTTTGGAAAAGAATTTGAAAAATATGCGGTCAAGCACAAGGGTATAAGCAGCAATACGCTGGACGGCTACATCAAACACAATGTAACCAATCTTACGCCCAATATCATTGAAGAAAGACCGATGAATATTGCGGTAATGGATGTGTACAGCCGGTTGATGATGGACCGGATCATCTTCCTCGGTTATCCCATCAGTGATGAAGTAGCCAATATTGTTACAGCCCAGTTATTATTTTTGGAAAGCACCGACCGCACCCGTGATATCCAGATGTATATCAATTGTCCGGGTGGTGGTGTATATGCCGGCCTGGGTATGTATGATACGATGCAGTTCATCACACCCGATATAGCCACCATCTGCACCGGTATGGCAGCCAGCATGGGCGCTGTATTGATGTGTGCAGGTGCAAAAGGGAAACGTACAGCACTTAAACACAGCCGTATTATGATGCACCAGCCAAGTGCTGGAGCCGGCGGACAGGCAAGCGATATCGAGATCACCGTTAATGAAGTGAAGAAAGTAAAGAAAGAATTGTACGATATCATTGCATTTCATACCAACCAGCCAAGCGAAAAAGTAGCTATGGATTGTGACCGCGACAACTGGATGACCGCGGTGGAAGCAAAAGAATATGGGTTGCTTGATGAGGTATTACTGATTAACCAGAAAAAATTAAAAAAAGACCAGAAATAAAAAGATAACGTATGAATTTCTACAGGAATAATATCACCCGCTTGGAAGACGAAGACAAACCAGATGCACAGTCTGATAACCCGATGGAGAAAATGATGAGCAGCTGGCAGTTCGATAAAAAGTTCATTGAGCAGCGTAAGGTTTTTTTATGGGGTGTGGTGGACGATAAAAGTGCAAAAGATATCACCAACCGCCTGATGTACCTGGAAGCGATCGATCCGGGTAAAGAGATCACTTTTTATATCAACAGCCCGGGCGGCATCGTTACCAGTGGTATGGTTATTTACGATACCATGCAAATGATCAGTTCGCCGGTAAGTACCGTTTGTATGGGTATGGCAGCCAGTATGGGAAGCATATTACTCAGCGGTGGTGCAAAAGGGAAACGGTATATTTTCCCAAATGGCGAAGTGATGATACACCAGCCAAGCGGTGGCGGACAGGGTACCAGTGCCGACCTGGAAATTATGGCAGAACAGATCCGCAAGACCAAACTGATGGGTGCCGAAATACTGGCAAAGAACTGCGGACAAACGGTTGATAAGGTAATGAAGGATTTTGACCGGGACTACTGGATGGACGCCAAGGAATCGGTTGAATACGGTATTGTGGACGCTGTTTTGAAAAAAATCTAAAAAGAGCAGATCAAATTTATATATAAAGGCCTCTTTTTGAGGCTTTTTTTATCATAATTAATTGCAAGCAACGTTATAGAGATGTAACTTGTCTTACCATACAATTATTACCTTTGTGCCCGGGTTACATTAAGCCGGGTAAACGAAAAAACTAATATGGCCAAACAGCAAACACTACATTGTTCATTTTGCGGACGCAGCCGTGATGAGGTTAAAATACTCATCGCCGGCCAGGATGGACATATCTGCGAAAACTGTGTTGAACATGCTG
>DAOQRQ010000288.1:0-4342 GCA_035355815.1 Ferruginibacter sp.
GTGGAACCGGGTTGGCCGTATCTGCATTCAGTAAGCATACTTCAGCAGCGGTTGATTTTGCACAGTGGGTTGTTTCGGGAGAAATACAACGCAGTTTATATGTGCAGCATGGCGGGCAGCCCGGGCATCGTTCAGCCTGGACAGACAGAACTGCCAATGATATTACCCATGATTTTTTCAGAAATGTTCTGCCTGTAATGGACAATGGTTATGTAAGGCCCCGGTATAATGGTTACCTGTATTTCCAGGACCATGCAGGAATACCCTTGCAGAACTGTATCAGGGAAAATACAGATGCGGTTGCCGCATTGCAGGAGATGAACCATATATACCGGCATAGTCTTCTTCACAAAAAAAACAGGGTTACCGTATGATGAACCTGCCTTTAAAAGGATTAGTGGTACTGGAGTTCAGTCAATACCTTTCGGGTCCCTCGGCCGGTTTGCGCCTGGCCGATCTGGGCGCAAGGGTAATTAAAATTGAACGGCCTGGTAAAGGAGAAGCAGGAAGAAAATTATCGATCAAAAATATATGGGTTGATGATAACTCTTTGCTGTTTCATACCATCAACCGGAATAAAGAAAGTTTTACCGCCGACCTGAAAAATGATGATGACGTACGGTTGCTGAAAAAACTGCTGGCCAAGGCAGATGTGCTTATTCATAATTTCCGGCCCGGCGTATTTGAGAAAACGGGCTTTGGTTATGAAGCCGTGAAACAGATCAATCCACGTATTATTTACGCTGCCATATCGGGTTATGGAAAAGAAGGGCCATGGAAAGACAAGCCGGGGCAGGACCTGTTGCTGCAATCAATAACCGGACTTGCGTTTACCACCGGTAATGGTACCAATGGCCCCGTGCCCTTTGGCGTTTCCATTGCCGACATATTATGCGGCGCCCAGCTGGTGCAGGGAATATTGGCCGCATTGATAAGAAGGCAGAAAAAAGGCATTGGCGCTTTGATAGAGATCAGCCTGCTGGAATCCATAATCGATTTTCAGTTTGAATTACTTACCACGTACTATACCAGCGGGCAACAACCGCAACGGAGTAAAGTGAATAACGGTCATCCCCTGCTTAGTGCGCCTTATGGCATTTATAAAACGGCGGATGGTTATATTGCGCTGGCCATGATGGACATACAGGTACTTGCCAAAGCAATTCACTGCAACGGGCTGCACACATTTGCGCAGGACCAGGCATTTGCCCAAAGAGATATCATTAAGAAGATATTGGCAGATCACATCGGTACACAAAAAACAAGCTATTGGTTAACGGCTTTGCAGGAGCAGGATCTTTGGGCCATGGAAGTACTCGACTGGGAAAAGATGCTGCAGCAGGAAGCGTACAAAGTTTTGGAAATGGAACAGGAGGTACGGGCAGGGGATAAAAAATTTTTCACCACAAGATGTCCCATTCGTATCAACGGAAAAAGATTGTATGCTGATAAACAGGCGCCGCAACTGGGTGAACATACTGAAAAGATAAAAGCAGATTTCCTGATTGATGATTAGAAAAATAAAACACAATAAATACCCCTTTAGGGGATAGGGGCATGAAGTTATTAGAAGATATAATTGTTATTGATTTCAGCCAGTTCTTATCTGGCCCCTCTGCGGCTTTGCGCCTGGCCGATATGGGAGCCCAGGTGATAAAAATCGAGCGGCCGGGCACGGGCGATATTTGCCGGGAATTATATGTTTCCGATGTAATGATAGCAGGAGAATCCACCATCTTTCATGCGATCAACCGCAATAAACAAAGCTATGCTGCCGACTTAAAAGATCCCGAAGACCTGGAGAAGATAAAACAACTGCTGGCAAAGGCAGATGTGATGATGCATAATTTCCGGCCCGGCGTGATGGAAAGAATAGGACTGGATCATGAAACGGTGAAAAAAATAAACCCCTCTATCATTTATGCCAGCATAAGCGGTTATGGCAATGAAGGACCATGGAAAGACCTGCCGGGGCAAGACCTCTTGCTACAGGCTGCATCCGGCCTTACTTGGTTAAATAATAACAACGATGAAAGTCCAACCCCAATGGGCGTTGCCGTGGTGGATATTATGGCAGGTACTCATTTGGCACAAGGCATTTTAGCCAGTTTATACAAAAGTACTATCACCGGCGAAGGGGCATTGATACAGGTGAATATGTTTGAAAGTATTCTCGACTTCCAGTTTGAAGTGCTTACTTCTTATTATAACGACGGAAGACAATTGCCCGTTCGCAGCGCCATTAACAGCGCCCATGCATATATTGCAGCGCCATACGGTATCTATAAAACAAAGGATGGTCACATTGCCCTCGCCATGGGAGATATCATTCAACTGGCCACACTTTTACAATGTGAGTTATTAAAGCAATTCAGCGACAGCAATGACTGGTTCAGCAAAAGGGATGAGATCAAAAAAATACTGGCCGATCACCTGTTGACAAACAGTGCGGCCTTTTGGCTGAATATTCTTGAAAAAGCCGATGTTTGGTGTGCACCTGTTATAAATTACGATGAACTGGTAAAACAGGAAGGATATAAAGTGTTGAATATGGAGATCACCGTAAAAACAAACAACGGGCTGGAAGTAAGAACGACCCGGTGCCCCATCCGGGTTGACGGCAAATTACTGGTTTCAGAAAAAGGGGCGCCACAACTTGGTGAACATAATGATATGATCGAAAAACAATTTCAGCTGGAAAAAATATTCCAGGATAAGTAATTTACAGCAGGATATTCTCCGCTATGCAAAAGATAATTGATACACATATTCATGCCTGGAATTTTGACAAAGCAGTTTATCCCTGGCTGGATGGCAATACAACCATCCTGAACAGAACGTACCATATTGAAGAGGTCGAAATAGAACGAAAACAAACAGGCATCGCAGAAGGCGTATTGGTACAGGCATCCAATAACCTGGAAGATACGGACTGGATGCTGGAAGTAGCTACCAATACCGATTGGATAAAAGGTGTGGTTGGCTGGTTGCCCCTGGTGGATACCGCAGCAACAGTCAGTGCCCTTGAAAAATACGGAAAGGAAAAATATTTTAAAGGCGTCAGGCATTTGATACACGACGAGGCTGATCCCAAATGGTTATTGCAGCCTGCAGTACTTGATAGTTTGCAGGTACTGGCCGGTAAAAATATTCCCTTTGATGTGGTAGGGGTATTGCCGCAGCATATTGAAACGGTTCTGGAAGTGGCGCAAAGAATTCCGGGTTTACAAATGATCTTTGATCACCTGAACCAGCCACCCATAAAAAGCAAAGAGAAATTCGGGATCTGGGGTGACCTGATGAAAACTGCTTCGCAACATAAAAATTTTCATGCTAAAATATCAGGGCTTGGTACAGCAACCGTCCATCCCGAAAATTGGGCCGTTGAAGATATTAAGCCTTATGTGTCCTTTATACTGGAGCATTTTGGCACCGATCGTTGTTTTTGTGGCGGCGACTGGCCGGTATCTTTGCTTGCCGGCAGCTACAGCAATACATGGAATAAATACAAACAGGCCATCAACGGCCTGGTTAACGACAACGATGCCAATAAAATATTCTACAGCAATGCCGGGCAATTTTATAACCTGTAAAAACAGCGCAGTTAAAAAATGGAATTGATAAACGGGGTTTTATTTCATGCTACCGGTGCATCAAGTGCTGCGTTGTGTTATGCGCCACAAAAAAAAGTGGTGGGCTGGAGCTGGCAAACCTACTGGTTGTCGCAGGCCTTTATTTGCTGGCTGGTATTGCCGGTGATTATGGCCTTTGTAACCATTCCGCAACTGATTCCTGTTTTGCGGGAAGCACCATCTTCGGCAATGCTCAGTTCTTTTTTATTGGGGATGGCCTATGGGGTGGGTGGTACCGCATTTGGCATTGCAATAAGATACGTTGGATTTTCATTGACCTATGCCATCGCTGTTGGTATCAGTTGTGTGCTGGGTACCTTGCTTCCGCCATTGGTGCATGGTACATTAAGCGATGTACTGAATGGCAACGGCGCCTCTTTTTTAATAAGCGGCATCATGCTGGGGGCTGCAGGCATTGCGTTGTGCGGATTCGCCGGCAGGCAAAAAGAGAAAGATATGGAGAAGGGCCAGGAGGCAGGCGCTGCATTCTCATTGGCCAAAGGTCTGCCCATCTGCCTGCTCGCCGGAATTTTATCTGCCCTCTATGGCTTTTCGTTAGACCAGGGTCAGCCCATTGCTGATGTGGCTGCAAAATACGGGGCCGGAAATTTCCAGGGCAATGTTATTTATATCTTCTCCAATTCAGGCGCTTTTGTCACCACTTTATTGTATTGCCTGTACCTGCATAAAAAAGAAAATACATTTCAACA
>DAOQRQ010000289.1:0-4330 GCA_035355815.1 Ferruginibacter sp.
GGTAAACTCATCCCCAAAATGATTCTGCGGATTGAGGGTGACAACAATATTGTTATACTCTTTCAGCTCCTTCAGCACTTTAACCAGCATCACTTCGGCGCCTCCACGGCCCATATAATCGATGATATGCAGTATGGTTTTTTTCATTTACCTGGTTGCAACGAACGGGTTATAATTTATAAAATCCGAATACTTTAGTTTGCCCGGCGATCACTTTCTTCCACTGTTTATATTTCTGAAGCCCTCCTAAAATCCCGATCAGCCTGTTTTGCAACGGCTGCAGGAAAGCCAGGTTGGGCAATAGCCTGTGTAACAGGATCCATCCTTTTTCTGTAACACAAAAGAGATCGAACAACAGCAGGTTCACCCCTTTGTACTTTGTTTTTCCCGGCTGGTTAAAATTCCCGGATTTAAGCGCACGGTACTCCGACCCGGCCCCATCGTAGATCCTTTTTAAAAAACTGTTTATTTCCAGCCGGTCCTGGTGATTATGGTGCAGGGTAATATCAAACACAACATAAATAGGTATGCCCGATCGGTTGAACTTATTAGCCAGGTCATCATCTTCCCCGGCAAATATAATCGCTTCGTTATAGCCGCCCGCTTTATTAAATACCGCTTTACTCATAACCAGTGAGCAACTTCCCAATTTATCATACTTGTATAAGCCTGCTGCTGGCTGGGTAGCCTGCTGATGCATCTTTCCCCAAAGCCTGTTATAATCAGCTCCAACTATATAACGCCCTACTTTTGATTGCTTCAGCCTGTCGTTTAATTCCGGCGGGTATTCCCAATTGATAAAATAAACCGACCGGGTGTTTTCTTCTTCTGCAAAACGGGTGTTGATCCAGTCAATAGATGCACCACTGATCCACATATCGTCGTCAATAAAAAAAAGGATATTTCCGCTTGCCTGCTGCACGCCAAAATTCCTGGCAGATGAAACGCCTTTTTTTGGATTGCTAAAATGGCGGACCCCTGTTTGTAAGCGTGTTGGAACAGTAAGTGCAGTATCGCCGTCATTGATTATTATGATCTCTGCATTTTTGTTTGCAATGGCATCGCATGCTTTGGCAACCGTTTCCCACAGTATTTTTTCCCGGTTACGGGTGGCGATAATAATGGAGATATTCGTTGGCATCATGCGTATAATAAAGGGCAGCTGTTTGTATGGTCACCGGGTTAAAGATCAGGCGCCTTTTTTAATGGCATAGATCATACCGAATGGTTTTCCTTTGAACGTAGTGCCTATCACATTAAAGTTGCACTGAACAAGTTTGGCAATGATATCGTCCGGTGATTTAACATGCCATTCTATAAAATACATATCCGGAAGTGAAAGCAGACCGGCACTATGCAGGGCATCGATGATCTCATACTCCGCTCCTTCGCAATCCATTTTGCAAACCACAAAATTATCCTGTACCTGGGGTTTTATTTTGGCAAACTCATCGGCAACAGGTTTCAGGAATATTTCCTGCTGTGTAACAAATTTATCGGTGATGGATGACGGAGCGCCGCCAAAACCCATTCTTCCTTTTTGTTTTGTTGAATAAGATATCGTCATTGAGCCGTTCTCCTTAGCCAATCCAAAATTATTCGGGTTAAGTTTATGCGAAAAAGAAGGGTTGCGTTTTATATTATTAAGCGCCATATTAAACGTTGGCAAAAACGGTTCAAAGGAAAATGTTTTTTCCACTTCGGGTTTTGATGCATAAAAAAGCGAGGTGATGCCTACGTTCATCCCGATATCGATCAGGGCTATTTTTTTATTGGTGGCAGCAAGAAGATTGTAAGATCCTTCCAGGAAAACTTCGCTGAGGATATATAATTCTTCCTGGTCGTTAATCACAAACTGCGCCTGTGCAACCCGAACGTTCACATTGTTTTCCGCATCGGTGAAGAAGGAGGCGCCGCCCTGTGTAACCAGGTTTACCGCATTTTCATATCCTTCCAAAACAGGTAAGGCCTTGTTGTACGGTATGGTAACTTTTAATTTATGGAACGTAATATTACCGCCGGAGATCTCATAATCCTGTTTTGCAATTCCATACACGCCCAGTTTATTACCCAGCGAAGAAACAGTTCTGCTGATCTTCAGACCGGCTAAACCTGCTGCGCTGTTGATAAGGTCCTTCAATGCCATTATTAGTCTGTTTTAATATTGCTTATTAACTCTACAAAGCCGCGGTATTGCGGAAGATAAGGATTCACTTTTTTATCGGGATCTGCCAGGGGCTTTATCCGCAGGAGCGTTATGTCGAGTATCTCTTTCCGGATGCCTTCAAAACCATAATACAATCCCACTGCGTACTCTCCTTCCACCAGGTTAAGATTTTTTATCAAGCCCTGTAATACCATACTGTTTCCTTCTGTCCTTATTTTATCGAAATGCGGACGCAGGTCAATGATACCCACCCGTACTCCTTTTAAACTATACAGCAGCAGGCAAAGATCAGTGATCTGTGGAGGGGCTTCAGTCGAACATTCCAGCGTCAGCGCAAATGGCAGGTCTTCTCCGGAAGCTATTTCCCCGTTCTTAAGATCCAGCCTTGTCAGTTTCATGTGTTCGGTGAGCCGCAGGTTGGTTTGATTAAAATCCTTGTGCTCATTTATATAATCCGATATCAGTTTATGCGTATCGCCGTACTGAAGCAATTGGCCTTTTTTTAGAATAACCACTTTTGTGCAGAGTTGCTCAATGGCGTTCATATCGTGGCTCACAAACAGAACGGTTCGGCCGCTTTTGCTTACTTCATCCATTTTTCCCAAACACTTTTTCTGAAACTCGGCATCGCCAACGGCAAGTACTTCATCGATCACCATGATCTCCGGTTCCAGGTGGGCCGCTACCGAAAACGCCAGCCTTAACTGCATGCCGCTGCTGTAACGTTTGAGCGGGGTATCGATGAATTTTTCTATACCGCTGAAATCAACGATCTTGTCAAAGTGCTTGTTTATCTCTGCTTTCCGCATACCCAGTATGCTTCCGTTCATATAGATATTTTCACGACCGCTTAATTCGGGATGAAACCCGGTTCCAACCTCTAACAGGCTTGCCACCCTGCCCCGGCAGATTATCTTTCCTTTTGTGGGCGGAGTGATGCGGCTCAGTATTTTCAAAAGGGTGCTTTTACCGGCGCCGTTCTTGCCAATGATGCCCACACTCTGGCCTTCTTCCACGTCAAAACTTACATCATTGAGCGCTAAAAAATTCTCCCCTTCAGCAGACCTCTTTTTAAATACCGAGGCAATGCTGTCACGCATAGAAAGGTAGCTTTCCCGGTGGGCGCCTATCCTGAATTCTTTTGTTATGTTCTTTACTTCCAGTATCGGTTTCATGATTCTATGCTAAGTCGGCAAAATATGCTTCGGTTTTTCTGAATGTGAATACGCCAATAAAAAGCAGGCAAACTGCCACGGTTGATCCCATTGCCACAGCCTGCCAGTCTACCACGCTACCGGTAAATATACTCCTGCAAAGCTGGATGGCCGATGCGATGGGATTTGCTTTCATGATGAAAGAGATCCAGGGATCGGAAAATGCTTTGGCAGAATACAGCACCGGGTTGGCAAACAGTAAAAACTGTATAAAGAAAGGAAGTACGTATTGAAAGTCCCTGAATTTCACATTAAGCGCTGCCAGGAAAGACCCAAGGCCAAACGTGGTAACGATCGTAAGCAGGATGCTTAAGGGCAGGTAAATGAAAAGCTTGGCAATGCTTATTCCCTGTTGATAGTAGATAAGAATGGCAACATACACAATCAAAGCGAAAACAAAATCAACGAGTGCAGTAAGAATGGCGCTCATAGGTATGATCAGCCGGGGGAAGTATATCTTTTTGATGATATTGGCATTGGTGACCATACTGTTGGCGCTGTTGATAAGCCCGTTGCTGAATATGTTCCAGATCAGGAGCCCGCTGATGGCGAATACCGGGTAGGGGATGCCGTCGCTGCTCACATTAAGTGCTTTGCTGAAGATGAGGGTAAACATAACCATCATGACCAATGGCTGAAGAATGGCCCAAAGAATACCCAGGGCCGCCTGCTTATACTTTACTTTCACGTCACGCCAGGTAAAAAAGTAGAATAATTCCCGGTATTGAATCAGTTCCTTTAATCCAAAAGAGAATTTACTTTTTGGCTTTATTTCATATTCGGTCATTAAAGAAATAGGATTTATAAAATTTCGCAGGTAAATATACTTCTAATTTAACAGTTTAGCCGGATTTTGAAAACGCATTTGGATCTGTAAATATTGTACCTGGATTAAAAACGGTTGAAGCAGTTTACGGCAGGTTTGTTGTAAGAATGTTTCTACGCCGGA
>DAOQRQ010000290.1:0-4329 GCA_035355815.1 Ferruginibacter sp.
TGGGCCATCAAACTATCGCATGTGGCTTGTGCCTTTTGCCTGCTGTTCAATAAATATACAAAGCCGGCGGCGCTGCTAACCCTGCCCATTCTCATTGCCGGCATCATCATGGTTCATTTTAAGGAAGGCTGGTTTGTGGTGGGCGGCGGCCGCAACGGTGTTGAGTTTAATTTCCTGCTGATCTTTGTGTTGCTTACGATCCTGTTTCCCGATGGCTTTAAGAAAAAGCCGGTAACACAGAATTAGTAACGTATTATCCTGAACCGATGTCTGCAGGGTCAAAATAACACCCGGTCTTTTTGCAATCTTGCAAATAATGCCTTAATTTATACAGCCAAACAGGTCGTCATTCTTCCACCTAAAATTGCTGTATGCGAAAGATCCCGGTATTTGTTTCCTGCCCCACAAGTCTTACCATAGAACAGGACCAGAAGCGGAAAGTGATCATTGACATCATTGATGACCTTCAACTGGAACCCCGTGCGCTGGGCCGTGGAGAATATCCTACGGAATACCCGCTGAAAGAAGTGTATGTGATCGCAAAGCATTGTGCCGGCGGTATCATACTGGGCTTTGAGCAGCTTTATGTGGAAACCGGCAAGCGAAAAAGAAATTCAAAAGAACAAAAACTAATTACAAAAGATAAACCGGTTATGCTTCCCACTCCCTGGAATCACCTGGAAGCAGGTATTTTATTCGGGTTGAAACTGCCCCTGCTTATCTTTAAAGAAGAAGGCATTGAAGGAGGAGTATTTGATCACGGCATCACCGATGCATTCATTCATACCATGCCACCCGTGCGGCCGGGCAAAGCAAAAGTGGACGAACTAAGACAGGTCTTTTTAAAATGGTTTGCCCAGGTAAGTTCAAGATACCATGAGTATTAAACAAGGCTGTGCCTGATGCCGGCCATCGCATCGGACCTTTCTTTGCCGTTTTATCTGTTGCAGAAAATTGCTCCGATCCCAAAAACATTTTTTGTAATTTAGTCATCTTTAGTGCTGCACCATTTGTTATTAACAGACAAAATCTACCATTATGAAGTCGTTACGGTCTGCCTTTGCCGTTTTGTTTTCAACCTTGCTTTTATTCTCCTGCAACAACAGCAAAGAGAAAAAAGCAGAAGAAGCAAAAGTTCCTAAACTGAAAGAGGAGAACATTACGTATAAGATCGACAGTCTTACCATGGACGGCTACATCGTGTATGATGAGAATATAACAGGCAAGCGCCCTGCGGTGCTGGTAGTACATGAGTGGTGGGGATTGAATGATTATGCAAAGTCAAGAGCGAAACAATTGGCCGAAATGGGTTATATAGCCATGGCCATCGACATGTACGGCAATGGCCGCCGTGCCGATAACCCCAAAGATGCGGAAGCCTTAGCCATGCCTTTTTATGAGAAACCTGCCATGGCCAAAACTCATTTTGATGCAGCGCTTAATAAATTCAGATCGTATGCCCAGGTGGATACCACCAATATGGCCGCCATCGGTTATTGCTTTGGCGGCGGTGTATTGCTTAACCTGACAAGAATGGGTGAACCGTTGAAAGGAATCGCCAGTTTTCATGGAACCATGCCGTTTATACCGGCCAACAAAAACCTGCTGAAAACACAAACACTGGTATGTAACGGAGAAAATGATACGGCGTTTGTTCCCGTAGCGTCCATTGCCCTGTTCAAAAAACAAATGGACTCGATAGGCGCATCGTACAGTTTTAAGAATTATGCCAACGCCACCCATGCATTCAGCAACCCGGCAGCTACGGCGCTCGGACAAAAGTTCAACCTGCCCATTGCCTACAATGCAGCGGCAGACAGCGCTTCATGGAATGATATGAAGTTGTTTTTTAAGGCCCTGTTCAAATAAAGCAGGACCACTGGCCGGTCATTGTTTACAGGTAATCCCGTTTTCAAAATTGAGCAGTTCCTCTTCTTCTTTTTTTGATATGGGTACCCGGCTGCTGCTTTCGGTTACTACCTGGCTCATTACCTGTTTCTTTAGTTTCTTATCGGAAAGGATAAACCGGGCGCTCACATCTCCCCTTCCTTCCTGGTTCATATGGAACATTTTTGCAGGCTGGCTGCAGGCAAGATCAAAAGCAGCGAACCGGATGGTCTTCACATGCTTATTGTCTTCTGTTTTAAAATGAATTACGCTGTTGCTGATGTCGTACACAATACTCCACCTGGTAAAACTTCCCTGGGCTACTTTATCAAGAATAGAAAATGCAAAATCGATGACCGGTATATTAACATCGCTTGTATTGAATTGCTGCAGCATGTTACAGGCTTTCACAAAACGATCGAGGGAATTATTATCAAGCGAAACATTCTTTCCCAGGAGCGGTTTTGCTGTTTTAACAGAAGAGGCATACGTATCATTGGTAAGTACCGGGAAAGGCAGGCTCTCATCTTTATGAACCACCATTTTACCTCCCAGAAATTCAATAGTAGCTACATTGCCCGATGCATCGGCAACCAGGTAATGAATGGGCGTGCCTTTTTCACTGATGCGTACCTGTATATCCGAAGCAATAACTTCTGCAGTGGTTGCCGCATTGTCTAACTGGTATTGTATCCACTGTAATACCCCCAAAGCAGGCCTTGTGTCGGAAGCCGGGTAAACGGTCCCGTCCAGCCACATCAGTTCTACAACCAGGCCTTTTTCATTCATGCCCCCGGTAGGAAATTCTTTGCCGAATTGATTGAACGTGATGCTGCCGTATTTTGATATCCAGCTGGCGGTATTGCCATTGCCGGCACGCATTGAAGTTTTAAACAATCCCCGCTGGTTTGTGTTTACGATACCGGCGCCGGTCACCCAATCGTAATTCCTGCCAAAAACGATCTGCCCGTTCTTATTGATACAAAAAGTGGTGCAGGCATAAGCAGCGGGTAAACAAAAGAGCCAAAAGAGGAATACGAATATTTTTTTCATGGTAAAACTTTACTCAAGCTACCTAATATTTTAAACCACCCGGCAGTGAAAAATGATGAACGGATAAAACCTGCTTGCGAATTCAAATAAAAAAGCGTTCCTTAGATATACCGTTACCACTACCTTACATGAATATTGTAATTACATCCCGTCCCGAACCGTATTACCTGCTGGTTGAATCCAAAGGGGATTTGCATACCAAAGCAGATCTTGTAAAGCAAAGCCAGCTGATACATGAAGAGATCATAAAACACAAAGCCAAAAAGATTTTGGTGTATGAAACGGAAACCAGTTTTCCGCTTGACCTCTTCCCCTATTATGAACTGGTAAAATTTTATTTAGACAATTTCCCCGGGGATATCCGTATGAATAAGATCGCCATTGTTATTTCAGAAAAATATGAAAAAATGGCCCGTTTCTGGGAAACCGTTTGCACCAACAGGGGCCTGCAGTATTTTGCATTCACGTCTTTTCAGAAAGCGCACGACTGGCTTGTTAACGAAACTGCTCAATCAAGATGAAACCTGAACTGGAAATATTGCCGGGCTCACCTTCTGACGAAGATGTTTCTTCATTAATAAATGCTCTTTCAGAATACCTGGGCAAGCGTTTTGGAAGCGATGGCAGTCATTCATTTCAGGATTGGGAAGAAACTGACCCGAAATTCATTTTTATAAAAGTAAGCAGGCAGGATGAAATGGTGGGATGTGGCGCTGTTCGCCCCATTAACGCAAATACCGGCGAAGTAAAGCGCATGTTTGCAAAATACAAAAGAATGGGGATCGGATCTGTGCTTCTATCTGCCCTGGAAGAAAAGGCAAAACAGGCTGGCTATACAATGCTTTGGCTGGAAACAAGGGCTAAGAATGTGGAGGCTTGTAATTTCTACCTCAAACAGGGCTATACAAAAATTGAGAACTATGGTCGATATGTAAATAAACCAGAAGCTGCCTGTTTTGGAAAACAATTGGGTGCATAAACACAGCAGGTAAATTCCGGAAACTGCCTTCTCCTGCCTCACTTCACTGTAACCGCTTATACAAAACAAGTCTGTTCTTTATAAAAAGACATTTACTTTAATAAACACCTGCAGTAATACTTTTTATAAAGTTCTTGTCATGAAAAAAAATCATTTTGCCTTCGTCATGCTGCTTTGCAGCCTGGTTCCCGAAGTCTGTAGCTGTCAGCATACAGAACATGCCATCAGCCTGATCGACCTTCAGCTAAAGAAAGGACAGATCACTGTTTCAAAAATTCTCAGCAGCGATTCGCTGATGTACCTGCATTCGCTCACCCGGTTTCGTGAAGTGATCCGGTCAAATGCCAGGGCCGAAAAATTATCCATGGTTACCGATAAAGAGCCCGGCACCCGTATAAGTGTTAAATGCC